>JBCDIP010000134.1:0-7326 GCA_038748855.1 Pseudomonadota bacterium | reverse complement strand
TTGAGCCCACTGCCGGAGAGATCCTCTTCAAAGGCGAGAACCTTCTGAACGCCAGCGAAGCGCGGATGATTGAGATCCGACGCCACCAGATGGGCATGGTGTTCCAGCACTTTGCCCTGCTGCCCCATCTCCCCGTTTTGGGCAATGTGGCCTTCCCCCTGGAGATACAAGGGGTGGATCGCTCCACGCGGGAGACAAGGGCGCGCAAGATGATCGAGCTGGTGGGGCTTGAGGGCCGCGAGGAGTTCTTCCCCAACGAGCTGTCCGGTGGTCAGCAGCAGCGCGTGGGCATCGCCCGCTCGTTGTCGGTGGAGCCAGAGATCTGGTTTCTGGACGAGCCCTTTTCCGCGCTGGATCCCCTGATCCGGCGCGAGATGCAGGATGAGTTCATGCGCCTGCAAAACGTCTTGAAGAAGACCATCGTCTTCATCACCCATGATTTCGATGAAGCCATCCGTTTGGCCGACCGCATCGCCATTATGAAAGACGGCATGGTGGTGCAGACCGGAACCCCTGAGGAACTGGTGCTGAACCCGGCAGACGATTATGTGGCCGAGTTCACCCACAATGTCACCAAAGCCAAAGTGGTGAAGGTGCGCACCATCATGAAGCCCTTGCCGGAGAAAGCGCCGCGTCAGGGTTATGGGGGAACGGTGGCGGCCTCTGAGGCGGTGGCCGATGTGGCCCCGCTGATTGAGAACGCCAAGAAGCTCTTCCGGGTGCTCGATGAGGATGGCGAGATCGTCGGGTGCCTCGCCAGGGATGATGTGGTGGCCATCATGATGCAGGCTTAAGTGCGCATGAGCTCGCCGGACACATATCTCGCCCCAAGCGAAACGCCGCGCCGCAAGGGCTGGACGTTCACCACCTGGCACGGCGTCTGGCTTGGGGCGCTCGTGGCCTTCAGCCTCTTCTGGCTCTATGGCAAGCCCGTGGCGCGCTGGGCCTTCTCGGTGCCGCGGGATATGCAGATCCCGTTTAAGCGCTGGATCTCCAGCTTCATGAAATGGCTGGTGGAGGAGGCGAGCTTCGGGCTCTTCACCTTCACCGAACTCACCCGCGCCATCGCGGCGGTGATCGAGTTCCCATACAAGATCGCGCTCAGCCTGCTCTCCACCGGGTTTCTGCAGGGCCAGGGCTCAGATGCGGTGCAGATCCTGCCGCCCATCTCCTGGATTGCGGTGATCGCGATCTTTGCTATGATCGGCTATTTCGCCGGCGGGCGGCGGCTTGCGGTGCTGGTGGGGGCCTGTTTCGGGTTCCTGGCGCTGTTTGGCCAATGGAACAACGCCATGGTGACGCTGGCGTCCATTCTCATCGCCGTGCCTTTAGGGATTGCCGGTGGGCTTTTGGCAGGCATTGCGGGCTATCGCTGGAAGTGGTTTGCGTTTGCGCTCCAGCCCATTCTGGACCTGATGCAGACCGTGCCGGTGTTCGCCTATCTGGTGCCGATCCTCTTTCTTTTCGGTTTCGGGCCCACGGCGGCCGTTGTGGCCACCATCATCTATGCCCTTCCGCCCATGACGCGCATTGCCATGCTTGCGCTGCGCGGGGTGCCGGACGAGATCCATGATCTGGGGCGCATGGTGGGCTGCACGCGCCGGCAGATGACCTGGCGGGTGCTGGTGCCGTCTGCCATGCAAGGGCTCATGGTGGGGGTCAACCAGGTGATCATGCTGGCCCTCAACATGGTGATCATCGCCTCTATGATCGGGGCAGGGGGGCTTGGCTATGAAGTGCTCACCGCGCTCCGCCGGCTGGATATTGGCCGGGGCATCGAGGCGGGGCTTGCCATCGTGGCGCTGGCTATTGCGCTCGACCGGCTCTCTCAGGCGCTCGCCAAACGCTCCCGCGCCCACCGCCAGGAAGAGGGCGGCGAGGGCAGTTTGGTGAAGCGTAATCCTTATACGGTCGCCAGCATCGCCCTGGTGCTGATGACCGGCGTGATCGGGTTGCTCATTCCAGGCGTTCAGACCTATCCGGAGGCTTTGCAGGTTTCCACCGGCACGTTCTGGTCGGAAGTGGTGAAGTGGATCAACATCAACTTCTTCGATGAGCTGGAGGCGGTGAAGAACGCCCTTCTGCTGAACGTTATGATCCCCTTCAAACGCTTCCTTCTGGGGCTGCCGTGGCTTGGGGTCACCTTGCTGCTGGGCCTTTTGGGCACCGCGCTGGGGGGCTGGCGGCTTGGTCTTCTTGTTTCGGTGTTGGCGTTTCTCATTGCCATTACCGGGCAGTGGCCGAAGGCCATGGTGACCGTCTATCTGTGCGGCATCTCGGTGGTTCTGGCCTGCCTCATCGGGGTGCCGATTGCGGTGCTCACGGCGGAGCGGGCGAGGCTCTGGCGCTGGGTGGAGGTGGTGATCGACACCCTGCAGACCTTGCCCTCGTTCGTCTACCTGATGCCGGCCGTCATGTTGTTCCGGGTGGGGGACTTCACCGCCACCATTGCGGTGGTGGCCTATGCGGTGGCACCCGCCATCCGCTACACCGCACATGGGCTGCGGCAGGTGGACCCGCATCTGGTGGAGGCGGGCACGGCTGCCGGCTGCACGCCGTTCCAGCTGCTCACCAAGATCAAGCTGAAGCTGGCCCTGCCGGAGATCATGCTGGGGCTGAACCAGACCATCATGCTGGCGCTCTCCATGCTGGTGATCACCGCCCTGGTGGGCACGCGCGATCTCGGCCAGGAGGTCTATATCGCGCTCACCAAGGCCGATACTGGGCGCGGCATCGTGGCCGGGCTGTCGGTGGCCTTCATCGCGATTATCGCTGACCGATTGATATCTGCAGGCGCGGAGCGGGTGCGCACGCGTCTTGGACTGAAGAGATAAGAGGGGAGACAAGACCCATGTCAGATGTTGGTGCACGTATTGAGGCCGTTCCCTATTGGAGCTCAGCCATCACGTGGGAGCCGCTGAAGGGCGGGCTCTCCAACGAGAGCTATACGGTGACGCAGGCCGGAGAGAAGTTCGTCTGCCGCTTCGGTACCGATTTTCCCTTCCACCACGTCTCCCGCGAGCGCGAGATCATGACCACCCGCGCAGCCCACGCGGCGGGCTTTGCCCCGGAGCTGGTCTATGCGGAGCCGGGCATCATGATCTCCAGGTTTATCGAGGCGAAGACTTATGGGCCCGATGATGTGAAGGGCAATATCGGCCGCATCGCTGAGACGGTGGCGCGGTTTCACAACACCATGGCCCACCATGTAAGCGGGCCGGGCTTCATCTTCTGGGTGTTCCATGTGATCCGCGATTATGCCCACACGTTGAAGGAGGGTGGCAGCCGGAAGACAGATCAGCTGCCCGGCTACCTGAAACTGGCCGAGGAGATGGAGGCCGCCCAGGTTCCTCTGCCGATCTGTTTTGGCCACCACGATTTCCTGCCGGCCAACTTCATGGACGATGGAGAAAAGCTTTGGATTATCGACTTTGAGTATGCGGGCTTTTCTACGGCCATGTTCGATCTGGTGGGCATCGCCTCCAACGCGGAGTTTGACGCTGGCCAAGCAGATGAGCTGCTCACCGCCTATTTCGGTGAAAAGCCGGACGGGTCCGTGCTTAAGAGCCATCAGGCCATGCAGTGCGCCTCGCTGCTGCGCGAGGCCATGTGGTCCATGGTCTCTGAGCTTTATCTGAACGCCCCGGGGGTGGATTATGAGGAGTACACGCAAGACAATCTCGCCCTGCTTGAGGCCGCCGTGGACGCGTACCGCTCAACCTACGGGAGGGGCTAGCCGATGACGCTTCCTGAGCGCGCTGAGATTGTGGTGATCGGGGGCGGCATTATCGGCTGCTCCACGGCCTACCATTTGGCCCGCGATCACAAGGCCGATGTGCTGCTCTTAGAGCAGGGCAAGCTGACCGGCGGGTCCACCTGGCACGCAGCGGGGCTCGTGGGCCAGCTGCGCTCGTCAGCCTCCATTACGCAGGTGCTAAAGTACTCGGTGGAACTCTACAAGCAGCTGGCGGACGAGACCGGTCTTGAAACCGGCTGGAAGATGACCGGCTGCTTGCGCCTTGCCTGCAATGAAGACCGCTGGACGGAGTATAAGCGCCTCGCCACCACGGCCCAGAGCTTCGGCATGGAGATGGAGCTGATCTCACCCTCTGAGGTGAAGGCCATGTGGCCGCTCATGGATGTGAGCGACATGGTGGGCGCAAGCTGGCTGCCGACGGACGGTCAGGCCAGCCCCTCTGACATCACCCAATCCCTGGCCAAGGGCGCGCGGATGCATGGCGCCCGGCTGGAGGAGGGAGTGCGCGTCACCGGCTTTGAGATGGCCGAGGGGCAGATTACCGCCGTGCTTACGAACCAGGGCAAGATCGCGTGCGACAAGGTGGTGAACTGCTGCGGCCAGTGGGCCCGACAGGTGGGCGCCATGGCCGGCATCACCGTGCCCCTGCAGCCGGTGAAGCACCAATATATCATCACCGAGGAGATTGACGGGCTCAGCTCCGATGCGCCCACCGTGCGCGATCCGGACCGGTTCACCTACTTCAAGGAAGAGGTGGGCGGGCTTGCCATGGGCGGCTATGAGCAGAACCCCATCGAGTGGACCAAAGGCGATGTGCCGGACGATTTTGAGTTCCAGCTGTTTGAGGATGACTGGGACCATTTCGAGCAGCATTTGGAACAGGCCGTGGCCCGTATCCCGGCGCTGGCCGACACGGGCGTCAAGCAGATGATCAACGGTCCGGAGAGCTTCACGCCGGATGGCAACTTCATCCTCGGAAGCGCGCCGGAATGCGCCAACATGTATGTGGGTGCGGGCTTCAACGCCTACGGTATCGCCTCTGGCGGCGGGGCCGGCTGGGTGCTGGCCCAATGGGTGGTGGATGGCGAAGCGCCCATGGACCTATGGGGCGTGGATATCCGACGCTTCACCAGCCTGCATCAGGACCGCGACTGGGTGTGTGAGCGCACGCTGGAAGCTTACGGCAAGCACTACACGACCGGCTTTCCCCACGAAGAACACGAGAGCGGGCGGCCTTACATCGTCTCCCCGCTCTATGAGCGGCTGAAAGGCCACCGGGCCGTGTTCGGCTCCAAGCTGGGCTGGGAGCGGCCCAACTGGTTTGCCGCTGTTGGTGAGCGGGCTGAGGATGTTTACTCCATGGGCCGGCAGAACTGGTTTGCCGCCGTGGGCGAGGAACACCGGGTGGTGCGTGAGGCGGCCGGGATCTTCGATCAGTCTTCTTTCGCCAAGTTCGAGGTATCTGGCCCTGATGCGGCCAGCGCCTTGGAATGGATCTGCGCCAACAAGGTAGCGCGGCCCGTGGGGCGGCTCACCTATACCCAGCTTTTGAACTCGCGCGGCGGGATCGAGTGCGATCTCACCGTGGCGCGGCTGGCAGAGGATCTCTTCTACATCGTCACGGGCACCGGCTTCCGGGTGCACGACAGCGCCTGGATCAAGGACCATGTGCCGGATGGGATGAAGGCCACATTGAAGGACGTGACTGAGGAGTACGGCACCTTATCGCTCATGGGCCCCAAGGCGCGTGATGTGCTGCAGGCGGTGACCGAGGACGACTGCTCCAACGAAGCTTTCCCGTTCGCCCATGTGCGCGAGATCACCATTGGAGGCCACCAGGTCCGCGCGCTGCGGATCACCTATTGCGGCGAGCTGGGCTGGGAGCTGCATGTGCCGCTGGAGGCCACGGGCGATGTGTTTGACGCATTGATGGAGAAGGGGGCTTCTGAAGGCGTTAGGCCGGTGGGCTACCGGGCGCTGGAGGCGCTGCGCCTGGAGAAAGGCTACCGGGCCTGGAGTTCGGACATCACCCCCAACGATACGCCCTTTGAGGCAGGCCTCGGCTGGGCCGTAAAGCTGAAGTCTGAGACCCCGTTCATGGGCCGCGCGGCGGCAGAGAAAGCGGCCAACTCCGTGCCGAAGAAGCTGCTCGCCGGTTTTACGGTGGATGACCCGGACGTGGTGCTGCTGGGCCGCGAGACGATCCTCAGGAACGGGGAGTTCGCCGGCTATCTCACCAGCGGCGGCTATGGCTACACGGTGGGCAAATCCATCGGCTATGGCTATGTGCGCTCCGGCGAGGGGGTGAGCGAGGAATATGTGAAGGCCGGCTCCTACGAACTGGTGGTGGCGCAGGAGCGTGTCGCCGCAGAGGTGCACCTGAAGCCGCTCTATGACCCGGACAACCTCAAAGTGAAGATGTGAGGGGCGTCGCGCTCATTACACTCCGCGCATGATGCAGCCAACAAAAAAGCCCGGCCGCAAGAGCCGGGCTTTCGAAAACCGTTGTGAGCAATCAGTCTACTCGACGATCACCTTTGCGCCGACCTGAGCATGTTTGTAGAGATCAATGATGTTCTCGTTGGTCAGGCGGATGCATCCGGACGATACCGCAGTGCCGATGGTCCAGGGCTGTGCGGTGCCGTGAATGCGATAGAGCGTGTTGCCCAAGTAGAGGGCGCGCGCGCCAAGAGGGTTGTCCGGGCCACCAGCCATGACCTTTGGAAGATCAGGCTCGCGCTCCAGCATTTCTTGCGGAGGACGCCATGTGGGCCAAGTGGCCTTTCGAGTGATTTTCTCCGTGCCGCTCCATTTGAAGCCCCAGCGGCCAACGCCGATGCCGTAGCGGATGGCCTTGCCGTTGCCCTTGTAATACCACAGGAACTTCCGCCGCGTGGAGATGATGATCGTGCCCGGCTTTTCGTCGGTTGAGTAATCAACTTCTTTGCGGTCGTATTTGCGGTCGAGTTTCCAGGTTTGTGCTGAAAAGTTGAATTTTTTCGCAGCGATTGCCGCCCCGGAATATGCAGTACCGGCAACAGTCACAGCCAATGCTGCCAGTGCTAGAGTGCGAAATTGCATGGTCCGTACTTCCCTTGCGCTTAAACGTTCAAATGTATCTGCCACATCATTGTTTGGATGAACAATTGACCTGCCCAACAGATAGCCTGAATGGAGGTATTGGCCCCATTTGCCCTTCTGTCGTCAAGACCTGAGCGAAAGTGTGATCAAAATTTGGCAAGAAGTGTTGCACTCTTGCATCGGGGTGCGTGCGTTGTGCGCGGGGATGACGGCGCGATGGCAAGGGCGGCTCAGAAGCGACGTTTACCGCCGGCCCGGCGCCTTGAGAGGTGGAGGCAGGTCTGAGAATTCCTCAAACTTCTCCTGGCTTGCCGGAGGTGGCAGCTTGGGTTCTGAGTTGGCCGCCACCACGGGTTCAGCACGTGGCTGGGGTGGAGGCATCCGGCCTGTGGCCGCCGTTTCATCGGCGTAAGCCTCTTCATACCGGCCGATATTGCTTTCAATGACGAGGTCCTGAGGTCCGCCGATCAACAACAAATGTTCTTCAT
>JBCDIP010000133.1:0-7384 GCA_038748855.1 Pseudomonadota bacterium | reverse complement strand
GGAGAGCGCCTCGGCCAAAAGACCGTACTCGGTGCTGACCTCGTCGAATGACGGTGTCATGAGCGTCTCATAGGTAAAGCGTAAGCCGGTGGCCTGGTTCCCTTTCGGCAAAATCGGGTTCAGCGTATCGAAGGTACCGGTGGCGCCAAACCGCACGGAGCCGCCTTTTGGGGCGTTCGGATTGACATAGTCAAAGTGCTTGAAGCCTTCGGGATACTTCACCCCGTCGATGAGCGAGGCACCATGGCGCCAGACTTTGTCGTTGGCGTGGACCCAGGATGTGAGTGCGCCTGCGAGGAGCAGGGCGGCAAGGGCCAGCGTTGAGGCGGCTGTTCGGGGGGTGTAACGTCCCATGGGGCGGATATCCTTCACTAACGCTTCGTATCAGATACGCTTAATGCCACAAATGAAAACACCGGCGGAAGGTCCACCGGTGTTAAATCTTTGTCATCTTGGCTTGATCAGCCCGCCCATGGGACCTGCATCATTCAGTTGGGAAGTCCGGAGCATCGGGCGAAATCGACTTCAAATAGGCCAGCATGTCGGCCCGGTCGGTCTCTTTTTTCAGACCCGCAAAGGCCATTTTCGTGCCCGGGATGTAGTCTTTGGGCTTGGTCAGGAACTTGTTCAAAGACTCATATGTCCACGGCCCGATGGAGCCCGCTGCTTCTTTCATTGCTGACGAATAGGCAAATCCGTCCACAGCAGCTTTGGCCGCACCCACGATGCCGTAAAGGTTCGGGCCAACTCCGCTCCCGGCGCCTTGCTCCACTTTGTGGCAGGCAGAGCACTTTCTGAAGCCTTTCTGCCCCTTACCCACGTCTGCAGCGGCCAGCAGCTGCGCCAAGGGAGTTTCTTCGACAACCTCTTGTGTTTCCGCGCCCGTGTCCGCTTCTGCAACTTCAACCACGTAGCCGGGCTTTTCCGGTGCGGCCACCTTGAAGACAGTGTCGCTCAAGACCCCTAAGCCCATAACAACGAGCAAGCTGAACAGAACTGCCCCAGCAATTTTGTTGAACTCAAAGCTGTCCATCATTGCGCTGATCACCCTCTGGAAGCCACGAGGCCCAGCCTTCCCCATTACATCGGACGGCCCCCGCGAGAAATTTGGGCGAAAACTAGTGCTTTCATGGCCACCTTGCAACATTTATAAGCGGCGCTGATGCAGTTTTGCTGCGTCTTTTTGACTAGCCCGCAGATCGCCTTCCGGACAAAGTTTAACAAATGAACGTGTTTGACGAAACAGTTGTGCTGATCCCCTCGCGCATGGCCTCCACGCGCCTGCCGGACAAACCGCTGGCCGATATTGGCGGAACGGCAATGATTGTGCATGTGGTGCGCCGCGGAGAAGCTGCAGAAGTGGGCCCTGTGGTGGTGGCTGCCTGCGATGCAGAAGTGGTGGAAGCGGTGGAAATGGCCAACGGCGAAGTGGTCATGACCGATCCGGAACTGCCATCGGGCTCAGATCGCATTGCAGCGGCGCTCAGCATTTTGGACCCGGGCGGGGTCTACCGCTATGTGGTGAACCTGCAAGGGGATTTGCCCACAATAGACCCGGATGCCATCCGCGCCTGTTTAAGGGCGTTGCGGGAGACGGATGCGGAAATCTCTACCCTTGCAGCACTCATTCACGATGAAGACGAACTGGCTAACCCAAATGTGGTGAAGGCACTGACCCGGTTTGAAGGTGATAAGCAAGTGAGCTTGGCAGAGAGTTTCGCCCGAACCCTTCCTGAGGACTGGGATGGGCCGCACCTGCACCATATCGGGATTTACGCCTACAGGCGCGAGGCGTTGGAGCGGTTTGTTGCCTTGCCGGTATCGTCCCGCGAGCAGAGCGAAAAGCTGGAACAGTTGAGGGCCTTGGACAACGGTATGAGAATTGCCGTTGCCTTGGTGGATACGGTTCCGTTCGGCGTGGACACCCCTGCCGACCTTGACCGCGCCCGCGCGCTTCTGGCACCTAGTGCCGCCGCACCTCAATGAGGCGTCCGCCTCGAATTGCAAAGGAAAGAGACTGCTGTGAACGCTGCACCGGCCAAGAAGATCGTTTTTCAGGGCGAATTGGGCGCCAATTCCCACATTGCCTGCACTGAATGCTACCCCGACTGGGAGCACGTGGCCTGCCGCACGTTTGAAGACGCATTTGCGACCTTGAAGGCGGGAGACGCGGATCTGGCGATGATCCCTATTGAAAACTCTGTAGCCGGTCGGGTGGCCGATATTCACCATCTTCTGCCGGGCTCCAACACCTACATCATTGCGGAGCATTTCCAGCGCATTCATCATCAGCTCTTAGCTGGTGACGGAGCCAGCTTGGACACCATCAAGAGCGTGCACAGTCATGTGCATGCGCTTGGCCAGTGTCGTGAGATTATCCGCGAGTTGGGGTTGGAAGCGGTGGTGGCAGTGGATACCGCTGGAGCGGCCAAGGAGCTTGCCGAAAACCCGGATCCGGCCCAAGCGGTGATTGCGACCGGCCTTGCAGCAGATATTTATGGGCTTAAGACCCTGCGTGCGGACATCGAGGATGAAGAGCACAACACTACCCGGTTCGTAATTCTGTCCAACACGCCGGACGATGCCGAGCCGGAGGATGCGCCGGTGATGACCACTTTCATCTTCCGGGTGCGCAACGTGCCGGCTGCGCTCTATAAGGCCATGGGCGGGTTTGCCACCAACGGCGTCAACATGACCAAGCTGGAATCCTATCAGCTTGAGGGTGAGTTCTTCGCCACGCAATTCTATGCCGACATTGAGGGCCATCCGGACGATAAAGGTGTGAAATTTGCGCTTGAGGAGCTTTCGTTTTTCTCTGCGGAATTGAAGATCCTCGGTGTTTATAAATCGCACCCCTACCGGATCGAGCACTCTGCTAAGCGGAACGGCGGGGTTTGATCTTCGTGCCCTTGCGAACGCGAGGGCCCATAGCTCAAATCGATCCCTTGGCTGACAAGGTCCTCGCTTGCGCAAGGACGCGGCAACAAGATCGCCTCACGTCTCGTGCAAGTAAGCAAGCAACAAGTGGTGGGCGATGGCGAAGGGGTTCGGGGCCTTCAGCCCGTCCGGATGGGTGCCGTCCAGCAAGCTCTGCGCCTCTTCGCGGGTGAACCAACGCGCATCTTCCAGTTCATGGGGATCGATGTTGATCTCGTCGTCCAACGCCTCGCCCAGCAGGCCCATCATCAGCGAAGACACAAAGGGCCATGGCTGACTCAGCACATAGGTTACCTTGCCCACATGGATACCGGCTTCCTCCAGCACCTCGCGCCGGGCCGCGTCCTCTATTGTCTCTCCCGGCTCCATGAAGCCGGCGAGGGCGGAGTACATACCCTCCACAAAGTTCTTGCTGCGCCCCATCAGGCAGCGATCCCCTTGATAGACAACGATAATCACGACAGGATCCGTTCGCGGGAAGTGTTCGCGCCCGCAATCGCCGCATTTGCGCCGGTCCCCGCCTTCGACCATGTGGGTTTTCCCGCCGCAATGGGCGCAAAACTGGTGGGTGGCGTGCCAGTTCAGCATGGAGCGGGCGTAGGCCAGCATGCCGAATTCTTCCACGCTCAGCAGGTCCTGAGAGGCAAGGCTGCGTAAATCGATGGCTTTCACCGATGACGGCACATTACCGGTGGGCCGGCCCTCCTCGTCATGCTCCACGAACTGGGCAAACAGGGGGTCACCGGAAGGTTCGAGCCCCAAAAGCATGCGTTTCACGGGCTCTTTGCGCTCAATGGTGCCGTTCACCATCCGCCAGGCCTGGGGAGGGTTCGCTTCCACATCAATCAGGGCGCGGTCGTTGGCAAAGCAGATGGTGCGCGCCGCTTCAGAGGCGGCCAGGCCCTCAATGTAGCCGGGCTCGGCCCGCTGGGGCGCGACGCGGTCGATCACCCCGCCATTGAACGTGATGACCTTCTGGCCAAATTTGCTTGTGCTCATAAGGTATGTCTGAGTTGAGATCCGAAGGGGCGCTACCGTGACACGGGGCCAGCTTGTTCGCAATGGTAACTTCTCTTGCGCGAAACACTTGCTCTTTTGCGCGCCATATCTGATATAGTGCCCTTGGGAGGTTGGCGGCAGGCGTGTCTCTCGCCAATCGGGTCAGATCCGGAAGGAAGCAGCCCTAACGAGCTCGGCGCGGGTTGCCTGTCCAATCTCCCACCTCTCACCATCTCTGCCGGGGCCACCAAGAAGCAGGCAGAGCAAACAGCGGCTTCGGCCAAAGGCCAGGGCCGGCAGGGACTTCAGGGCTTAGGCGATTGTCCTCCGACAGCAGCGATAACTCCCAGCAAGCCGAGGCGCCGGGCGCCTACCGGGTGCTGGCCCGCAAGTATCGCCCCCAGACGTTCGAAGACCTGATTGGCCAGGACCCGGTGGTCCAGACCCTCTCTAACGCGTTTAAAACCGACCGCATTGCCCAAGCCTACATGCTCACCGGCGTGCGCGGGATCGGGAAGACCACCACGGCGCGGCTGATTGCTCGGGCACTCAACTATGCCCGCGAAGGCGCAGAAGATGCCGGGCCCAGCATCGAGATGCCCGAGCTGGGTTTGCACTGCCAGGCCATCCTGGAATCCCACCATGTGGACGTGATTGAGATGGACGCGGCCTCGCGCACCGGCATTGAGGATGTGCGCGAGATTATTGAGAGCGTGCGCTATAAGCCGGTCTCGGCCCGCTACAAGATCTACATCATTGACGAGGTGCACATGCTCTCGCGCCAGGCCTTCAACGCATTGTTGAAGACTTTGGAAGAGCCGCCGGAGCATGTGAAATTCATTTTTGCCACTACGGAAATTCGTAAAGTGCCGGTGACCGTTTTATCGCGCTGTCAGCGCTTTGATTTGCGCCGGTTGGATGCCGATCTCCTGGTGGAGCACTTCGGCAAGATTGCAGAGAAAGAGAATGCCAAAGCAGAAGAAGAGGCCTTGGCACTAATTGCCCGGGCATCGGAAGGTTCTGTGCGCGACGGGCTGTCTTTGCTGGATCAGGCCATCGCCTTCGGCGGCGATGAGGTGAAGGCCGATCAGTTGCGCGAGATGCTGGGACTGGTGGACCGGGCACGGATCATCGATCTCTTCGAATGCCTGATGAAGGGCGATGCCGCCGGTGCTCTTGCGGAAATGAAGGAGCAGAATGATCTGGGGGCGGATCCTGCCACGGTCTTAAGCGATCTGGCTGAATTGGTGCACTGGATCACCCGGCTGAAGATCGTGCCTGACGCACTGGGCGATGCGGCCCATTCACAGGCTGAGCGCGATAAGGGCAAATCGTTTGCCGAGAGCCTCTCTATGCCCATTTTGACCCGGGCCTGGCAGATGCTGCTGAAAGGCATTCCTGAGGTGAATGTGGCGGCCAATCCCATTGCGGCGGCCGAAATGGTGCTAATCCGCATGGCCTATGTGGCGGACCTGCCGACACCTGAAGCGGCCGTTAAGAGCGCCACGGCCCAGTCGGCAGCGCCGGCTTCCGCAGCGCCCGCACCTCAACAGACCCCACCTCCGCCAGAACCGGTGACAGAAGCCCGCGCTACACAGCAGCTGGCGCCAGTGCCTGACCAAGGCCCTCGGCCTGAGGGGCCGCCGCCTGCCTCCGCTGAACTCTCCAGTTTTGCCGATGTGGTGGCGCTTGTGGGCGAGCGGCGCGATGTGAAGCTCAAAGGCGAGCTTGAACGGTATGTGCGCCCTGTCCGGTTTGCGCCTGGCCGTTTGGAGATTGCCCTGGAGCCTGAAGCCCCCCGAACGCTTCCCAATGCGCTGATGCGCCGGCTGGAGCAATGGACGGGTGCGCGCTGGGTGGTGTCGGTGAGCGATGAGGCGGGTGATGCTCCCATTGCCCACCAAAGGGAAGCGCGCGAGCAAAGCTTGAGGCGGGAGGCTGAGGAAGCCCCATCGGTCCAGGCGGTGCTGAAGACGTTCCCCGGGGCGGAGATTGTAAATGTGCGAGACCTTTCCGATATGCCCATGGATGCGGAAAATCTCGATGATCCAGATTCGGAACTTTAAGGAGCTCAGATGAAAGGCCTTGGCGATATTGGCAAGCTGATGAAGCAGGCCCAGGAAATGCAGTCCAAGATGCAGGATGCCCAGGCGGCGCTGGAGGAAACCCTGGTTGAGGGCAAAGCCGGCGGTGGCCTGGTGACCGTCACCTTGAACGGCAAGGGCGAGATGCGGGGCCTGGACATTGATCCTTCCATGTTTGCCGAAGATGACAAAGAAGTCCTGGAAGACCTGATCATTGCGGCCCACACCGAGGCGCGCAAAGCCATGGATGCGGCTGTGGCGGAGAAAATGAAAGAAGCCACGGCCGGTCTGCCCATTCCGCCCGGCATGAACCTGGGCTTTTAGCCGGCGGGCCTTCCCCTTGTCCAAGCAGATCACCGGCAGCGAGATTGAGCGCTTGATACAGCTTCTGGCGAAGATGCCGGGGCTGGGCCCGCGCTCGGCCCGGCGCGCGGCCTTGCATCTGATCAAGAATAAGGATCGATTGCTGGAGCCCCTCAGCGCGGCTCTGCAGGACGCCGGGGCGAAGGTGGTTGAGTGCTCCATTTGCGGCAATATTGATACGGTGGACCCGTGCACCATCTGCAGCGATCCGCGCCGTGACCCATCCATCATCTGTGTGGTGGAAGAGGTGGGAGATGTGTGGGCGCTGGAGCGGGCGGCGGCGGTGAAGGGCCGCTATCACGTTCTGGGTGGCACGTTGTCGGCTTTAGACGGGATCGGTCCGGAAGAGCTCAATATTGGCTCGCTTCTGGCGCGGGCCGCAGCCCCGGAGGTCAAAGAGATCATCATCGCGGTGAATGCTACGGTGGAGGGCCAGACGACGGCCCATTATCTGACCGATCAGCTTCAAGGGTGCCAGGTTTCGGTTTCGCGGCTCGCCCATGGGGTGCCTGTAGGCGGGGAGCTGGACTATCTGGATGAGGGCACGCTTGCGGCCGCCATGCAGGCGCGGCGGCCGTTCTGACCCTAATCCCCCGCGGCCTCCCGTTTCTTTCTCTCCTCCTCAAGCGCTGCAAAGTGGCCCTTGCTCTGGAGCCAAGCGAGCAGCATGAAGCCGGGAGCGGCGGCGATTGCCGTGATGATGAAGAAGATGATCCAGCCCGTGGCATCTGCAACGTATCCGGATACAGATGAGATATAGGTGCGCCCCACTGCGGCAAGAGAGGTGAGCAAGGCAAACTGGGTGGCTGTGTGGGCCGCGTTCTGGGTCAGGCTGGAGAGATAGGCCACGAAGACCACCGTGCCGATACCACCGGTGAAGTTCTCCACCATGATGGTAAAGCCCAAGGCCGCTGAGTTGACCCCCACCCAGGCCAGCCAGGCGAAGACCAAATTGGACGCCATCTGCAGGATGCCTGCCACCCAAAGGGCTTGGACCAGCG
>JBCDIP010000132.1:0-7385 GCA_038748855.1 Pseudomonadota bacterium | reverse complement strand
GGATGAAGCTCTCAACCGGATGCATGGCAAGGCCCGACCAGGGGCCGGTGTTGATGTTCTTGTGGTGCCAGGAATGCACGTGGCGGTAAAGCGGGCCCACATGGAGCAGGCGGTGGTGCGCATAGAAGTAGAAGCCCGCCCAGATCGGCACCAGAACGATGAGCGTTAAGAACCAGATGGGGTTGCTTTCAAACGTGATCATGGGCGCCCAGCCATTGGCATAGGACCACCACATGAGGCACTCAAACAGTGTCCAAAACTGTAAGGCCACATAAGACCAGAGCATGTTGTCGAGCACCTGGTCTTTAAAGAAGAAGGTCTTGGCGCCGGTCGCCATGGGCCGCATGTCATAACGGTACTCATCGGCCTGCGCCTTAAGGCGCCACAACAGAAGATGAAGACCGCCGGCCACGCCGGTCAGGATGATAAAATTGCGTAGCCAGACCTCAAACATCCAGTCAAACTGGAAGCTCTTCGCCCGGGCCAGGTCCGGTGTGAACCAGAGCCATGTGATCACGGCCGCCGCCAGATAGAAAAAGCGCATGCCCACCGGGTTCCAGCTTTTCAGCAGATAGAGCACTGAGGCCAGCGGCTTGGACGGCCACTCCCAATAAGGCGCGATGGCGATGGGCAGCGCTGGCGTGAAGTTCCAAACCTTGCGAGGGCCTCTTTGAGACTCGGGACGGGGGGTGCTCATCAGCGGCGCTCCCATGTTGCACGAGCCATAAAATTATCGAATTTTGAATTTGCCTGAAATCCCTGAAATTTATAGCCTGCCATAAAATAAACTTTGACTGATAGGTTTTTCCATGCGCCGCCACCTGCCCCCCATGAACGCCATCCGTGCGTTTGAAGCTGCCGCCCGTCACGGCAATTTCACCCGCGCTGCAGAAGAGCTTGGCGTCGCCCAACCCGCCGTGACACGCCATGTGACCATATTAGAGAACTGGCTGGGCAGCGCGCTGTTTGTGCGCAGCGGCAATGCGGTGCGCCTCAGTGCAGAAGGGGTGCTGGCCTCTGAGCAAATCACCGCCACGTTGGACCGTCTGGAAATTGCGCTCGGACAGATCGCTGCGCGCCGGCACCGGGAGATCGTGATCGGGGCATCGTTCGGCATGACCCATCTTTGGCTGATGCCGCAGGTGACCGCCATGCGCGGGGCGGCGCAAGGGGCAGTGATCAATTTCCTGACCTCAGACCGCTATAGCGATTTTGACAGCGGCCAGGTGGATTTCTCTATTCGCTTCGGATCCGGCGGCTGGCCTGGCGCACGAGAAGACCTTCTGTTCACAGAAACCACCTATGTGATTGCTGCGCCGTCCTTCCTGGAGGCCCATCCGGAACTGGACCCGGAGCGCCCGGAAGAAACGCTAGACCCAGCTTGGTTGCTGGAGCATGGAGACCCCTACAACTATGGCTGGATGACGTGGGAGCGCTGGTTCGCCCATCACGGGCGCCCAGCACCGCCCCCCATGGACAGGGCAGACATTCTGAATTTTCCCAGCTTGCTCGACATGGTGCGCTGTGGGGAAGGGGTGGCGCTAGGATATGCGGGGCTCAATGATGATCTGGTGGCGAGCGCCGAGGTGATCAGGCTGGGCAAACCCCTCCAGCGTCCGGAGCTGGGATACTACCTGGTCTCGCACGAGCGCGGCGCCCATGAACGCGCTTGCCAGGAGCTACGCGCATACCTGGTTGGCGAACCGGACTAGCCCCAGATCTCAACGGACACATCGCGCAACTGCAGATCGTCCTTGTCGCCCGGCTTTTCAGGGTTGCGCACGCGCGCGCTGCAGATGGAGAGGTTGCCGCCGCGATATCCGTTTCTCAAGGGAAACTCGATTTGCGTGTATCCGCTCCAATAGTTCGGACGGCGTTTGCCGCCCCTGTTGCGCATGCGAGGCAGCCACTTGCGCGCAGAGCCGAGCTTTGCATAAGCGTCCTCAATCCCAAAACCTCGGTAGCGCAAGGTCACGCGCCCGCCTGGGCCAACCCGGGGCACTCTAATGGAAAGGCAGGTTCCGCGCACCCGCGCCCAGCCCCTGATGTTTTCATCACCCAGATGGATGGTTCCGCGCGGCCCGCGAATGGTGCGCTGCTGCGGCTCAACCCGCGCCACCTCCTCCTCTTCGGGCGGCTCTGGTTCACGCTGTTGTTGTTGCAGCTTCTTGATCCGCTGGCGCGCGATCCCAGCGAAGACACCGGACGGGTAGCGTTGCAGATAAGCCTGGTACATGGCCGGGTCACTGCTGCCCTTCACCTCATTCCAGAGCGCCAGCTCAAGGTTGGCGGACGGCACCTCTTGCTTGGGCGGTGCAGGCTTTGGCGGGGCCTGGCCATCGCCCTGTTTCAGATAGATGCGCTGACTGCCAAGAGAGCCGTACGTGAACGGCTGTTGCTGTTTGTTCGTGCTGGCCATGACGTCGTCACGCACTTCGCGGAAGAGGAAATTGATTTCCAGCTGTGGGGTTTCCAGGTGCTTGAGCAGCGCCTTGGTGTAGGGGCTGTTGCGGTCGGTGCCATCGAGCGCGGTTGTGCCTTCCTTCGCGGCGAACGTGACCAGGGTGCCGGCCTCCGGCTCAACCCGCGCCAGGCCGCGGCCAAGGGAGCGGGTGGAACTTGTCATGGTCATAGACGCAGCAAACGGATTGTTGCGGCAGGCATCCAGGATCACCAGCCGCAAGGTTCTGGCACCGGAGACCGCCTCGGTGGCCAGCTCTAAGGGGATGGCTTCAAACGAAATGTCCCGGTCGGTCTGCAGCTTGGCGTCGGCGGGGATGAGATAGTTCTGCTTGTTCACTTCCATGCCGTGGCCGGCATAGAAGATGACCGCCATGTCCGCTTGAACAGCTTTGCTGCTGAACGTTCGCAACGCCCTGCGCATGGCATCGAAGCCAAGATCGGTCAAGGTGGTGACTTCAAAGCCCAGCCGCTCGAACGCCGCAGACATATCTTGTGCATCGTTCTTCGGATTGATCAGAGGCGTCGCGTGGCTGTAGGCCGAGTTGCCCACCACCAGCGCCACCCGGTCCGCTGCACCAGATGCTGCGGGCAGCATGAGCACCAACAGAGCGCACATGATCAAACGGAGTTTTAACATGGACCCTCTCCCTCGGCGGGCGCCAACGTTGCAATTACCTCAGCCAGCAAGATAACCCCTAAACCGGGACACTGGCAAAGCTGTTTGGCAGCTGGTTAATCGGTGGTCCGGAAGCGCGACATCTGAACCAGGAAAATCGCCACGAGTGGCGCCAGCACGGTGATGACCGCTGCCAGGATCAGCAGAGTGCCGAGCTCGCTGTAGTCCGCCGCCGTTTCAATCACATTGGTCTGCCGGTCGCGCACCTCGCGGGTGACCACGAACACCTCGTTCAGGTGCTTGGTGAACAAGCTGGACGCGGACAGAGCCAAATTGGTGAACGAGGCCATCACCGCAAAGAAGGTTGCCTTCAAATGCGCCGGCGCATTCTTCGCGATCCAGGCCAGCATGGGGATCATGGCGATCTGGCCGAGCGGGGATTCAACAGCCGTGTCGATGAGTGCAATGAAGTGGGCATCCACAACGCCGCCGGTCAGTGGCGCCGTCCAGTTTTGAATGTCGTAATAGAGCCCGATGTTCGGCAAGGAGAGGATGCCGGCGGCCACCGTCAGCAACATCACAATGAAGACAATTTGCTGCTTGGCCATGAGGGGACGCAGCACGATCATGGCCGCCAGGGTGAGCAGGGAGGCGATCAGGGAGAGAATTGACAGAAACTGCTGGTCAAAGCCCAAGACATCGATCTGGAACCAGGTGGCACCCGCGCCCGGCAACGGCACCGCGCGGAAGATGAAGATAATGATCGCCGTGCCCACCAACGCGCGGGCCTTTTCAGGCGTCAGCTCGCGCAGAAGTTGGCGCATGAGCAACAACACGATCGTCATGGATCCGGCGAACACGAGCTCCTGAGAAAAGGGCACACCACTGAGGCCGATCGCCAGGGTGAGCATAACGAAGGCGAGCCCCCCGCCGAAGTACCAATAGTTGGGCTCCACCTCTTCATCGGTGCGGGCCACAAGCGCGGCAATCTCGCTCTCTGTCAAGCCGCGCCGGCGCATTGCGGAGACCTCTTGCCAGCGGTGCACTTCTGCCAGCAGGGCTCCCGTGATGGACACAAGCGGGATGATGAACGCCAGGAGATAGACCTTGGCATAAACGTCTGCCTTCTCCTCGGTGCTCAGTTGTTCGACGCCCTCGAAGATGAAGATGTTCATGGCCGCCACGCTCACCAGACCGCTGATCAGGGCGAAGCGGCCAAGGGTCTGCATTGTGGTATGGAGGGATTTGCTGGTTTGCTCAGCAAGCGGCGCGCCGTTTTCGTCGTATTTGGGCACGGCCTCCACCGACATGGCATCAGCCACCGCATCCTGCAGCACATAGCCGGTGGGCGCCAGAAGGGCGCTCACGATGTACCAGGCATCAGGAGGCATGATCTGCGCCATCTCATCTGGCATGGTGACCAGGGCATACATGATGCCAACGCTTGCAGCGATCAGACTGGCGCCCAGGTAAATCAGGAGAGACTTCCAACGCCAGATCAGATCCACCAGATGGCCGAGCGGCATTTTCAGCGCCCACGGCAAACCCGCCCAGAACGCAAGGCCAGAGAGGAACGCGGCTGACAGGCCCAGATACTCTTTAACGAAGAAGGTTCCCACAATGGCCGTCGCACCGGAGAGACCGGCTGCGAAATAGACCATCAAAGGCGGCAGAAACAACCAGCGCACCTGCCGGGCCAGATCAAGAAAAGTGGCATCAAACCAAGCTCTGGCCTTCACGATCATACTGCGGCTTGTCCCTTCAGGTTCCCGGCTTAACCTCTATCCCTTCAGATGCCAGAAGTTCAAGCACGCTTGAGACAGGTACGCCCAGATTAGAGCCACCGAACTTGGGGACAATGGCGGAATTTACCGCCAAGACTTCACCCGCAGCGTTGAGCACCGGCCCGCCACTGCCCCCGTGCGTGGTCTGCGCATCATAAACGATGGTTTCAGGCGCTATCTGTCCGACAATGCCTTGGCTCGCCAAGGGTCTGATCCGGCCTTCACGAGCGAGCGCGGCGGCGATATCCCAGAAGCCTGAGATCTTGGCCGCCTGCAGCCTGCGCACAAAGGCCTCGCCCGCCCGGGCCAACATGGACCTGAGCCCGGTGGGATAGCCGAGAATGATCACTTGGTCCCCAGGCGCAGGCTCTCGGGCCGCCAAGGCGAGGCCGAGGCCTTCGGGCATCTGACCTTGGTCCGCGCTCTTGATCAATGCCAAGTCCGCCGTCTCGCTCGCACGCAGAAGAGACACCCCAACGGGTTCTGTCATACCGGGGAAGTAGCCTTCAAAGCGGGTCATCACAGGTGCCATCCCGGCGCTCTGCAAGGACTTTGTATCCGCTGCCTTCTCCCAGGGCATGGCCACATGCCGGTTGGTCACAATAATGCCGGTGTTCTTGACCACGAATCCGGTTCCGGTGAGTTGCCGCGTGGCGACGGGCCCGGTGCCGTCCAGAGAGAGCCTTGGCGTGCCAAACCGTGTCATGACCGGGCGGCCGCTGGGCGTCACCACATGACGCAGCATGCGCCCGCTCGCCTCGTCCTTAAAGCCATAGGAGCCCTGCAGGAAGATGACCGAAGCGGAGGATTGCGCAATGGCGCGCCGGCCGGCAGCCCAGCGTTTCTCCAGCTCGGCCAGGCGTTTCTCATGAGCTTCCACGCTGGGGTTAAGTTCCAGGCGAAGCGCTTCCAGATCGCTGGGGGTCAGCGCCGTTTCCTGAGTTTGCGCCAGGGACTTTGCAAAGGCATCCAACTGGCTTGCGCCCTTTTCGAGTTCGCGCTGGAGCAGCTGATTGACCTGATACTGCTTGTAGGCAAGCGTCGCCAATACGGCGAAGGCAATCACGACGGAAAGCCTGAACAGTATGGTGGTCTCCCGTGTGAGGCGCCAGGCGATTTGGCATCCGGCGCGGAACAGGCGTACCAGCAAGGGCTTGCGGCTGACACGGAGATAGCCAGCTGCGTCCTTCATCACGGTGCCCACACCGCGCTGCATGTGATCTTGTTCATGATAAACGCTGTAGCGCGAAACAGGACCACGCTCGCCAAACTCAATCATGTCCCCATGCCGCAACATCTGCTCGGTAACCGGATGGCCATTGATCCAAAGCGTCTCTTTGCCTGCAGCCTCGATGTGGTAGTTGTCTTGCTCACGCCGCAACTGTGCAATCGCATCGCCTTCTCGGGCAGGCGTTTCGGGTGATTGGACCCGGAGCATCGCATTAGGCCCAAGCACGACCTCGATCACGTCATTGCGCAGCCACGTGGTGGTTCCGCGGGAATGGCCAGTTAAGTGTTCAAAACTTGCGATGCCGGTCATCGGATGCCCGTTAAGCGTCTATCAGGGTGCGGGCTTTGCGGGCCCATAGGCCAGGCGGTAGGTGAGTGCAACGCCGCCAGCTCCCCCAATGATGTTCCCAAGGGTGACCAGTACCAAGTTCTGAACGATGGCTCCTGGCCCGATGGCGGCGCCCGCAAGCAGGCCTTGCGGAAGAAGATACATGTTTGCCACCGAATGTTCGAGGCCAAGAGCCACGAAGCTGGTAATGGGCCAGAGGATGGCCAGGATCTTACCCGTCACCGTCCGGGCGGCCAGAGCCAACCAAACCGCAAGACAGACCAGCATGTTGCAGAGAATGCCGCGCACAAAGGCCTCCACGGGTCCCAAAGCCACCTTGGCCTCGGCAATACTCACCGCGGTTTGGCCCACCGCGCCGCTCAACACGCCGGAGCCGGAAAAGGCCAATGCCAAAGCAACGGCCCCGGCAAGATTGCCCATGTAGACAATCAGCCAGCTGCGACCCAGCTCCGACAGGCTGATCCGGCGATCCACTGCGGCCATGACCATCAGCGCATTTCCGGTGAAAAGCTCCGCCCCGCCCACGACAACCAAAATGAGGCCGAGAGAAAACACCATGCCACCCAGGATGCGGAACGGCCCGGCCGCCGCATCAACGCCGGTCATGGCTTGTGTAAACGCAGCCGCGCCAAGGCCGATGAAGAGGCCGGCCAGGATCGCCAGGGTTGCCATTTGGACAGCCGGCAGCCTGGCCTTCACGACACCTGCGGCTTCAACCAATACAGCAATTTCTGAGGGCTTATAGGGGTCAAGCCCCGTTGGGTTCGTGGTCATCGCAGCTTCCTTGGCCCGGTAGACTGCGATGATAGGTGCGCGACGTTGGCAGCGTATTGATTCAGATCAGACGTGGGCTTTAGTGCGTGGGCACCGGTTCGGACGGCTTGATTTCGGCCGAGGTCGGAGCGTTCTTGCGCGCCCATTCTGCTTGCTGGGCGGCAACGCG
>JBCDIP010000131.1:0-7406 GCA_038748855.1 Pseudomonadota bacterium | reverse complement strand
AGCCACTTTGCGCTGGTGGTGGACGAATATGGTGAGGTGCAGGGGCTCGTCACCATGGAAGACATCCTGGAGGAAATCGTCGGCGACATTGCTGATGAGCACGATGTGGAAGACACAGCTGGGGTGCGGCGCGAGTCCAACGGTGCGTTCATGGTGGACGGCACGGTACCGATCCGCGATCTCAATAGAAGCTTCGATTGGCAACTGCCCGATGAGGAGGTTACCACTGTGGCTGGTCTGGTGATCCACGAAGCTCAGATGATCCCGGAAAAGGGCCAGGTGTTCACCTTCTACGACTTCACATTTGAGGTTGTGGAGCGCGAGCGCAATCAGGTTGTGAGACTGCGTATCACGCCGCCAAAGCGCCGGTAGCTCAGGTCTCCGGCGTGGATGCCTTGATGGCCAGGGCGTGGATCGGGCCGGCCAGTTCTTCAGCCAGAACTTCGTTCACCATCCTGTGACGTTGGACCAAGGTTTTGCCCACAAAAGCCTCTGCGACAATTTTCACCCGAAAATGGCTTTGACCCCCGGGACGCGCGCCTGCATGACCCTCATGAAGGTGTGATTCGTCGATGACTTCCAATGCGTTAGGAGACAGGGCTCCGCTGAGTTTGTCGTGGATTAAGTTTGCTACTTCACCGGCCACGGCCTGGGTCTCCTCGTGAATTGTCGTAATTAATGCGAAAACTTGTGATTGCTACTCATAGCCGCTTGGCGGCGCAGTTGTGAACAGGGTATGATCTACGGCTCATGAAATTGGACTCAAAATATTTCGACAAGATCAGGGTGAAGCCCCAGGACGATCGCCGTGCGCAATCCAAGGTCGCGACGTGTGATTGGCCCGGGTGCAATCGGCCAGGCGTGCACAAAGCCCCGCGTGGCCGCGAGCATGAAGGCGAGTACTACACGTTCTGCGTGGACCATGTGCGCCAATACAACAAGTCCTACAACTATTTCACCGGCATGAAGGACGACGAAGTGGCGGCGTTCCAATCTGACGCCAGAAGTGGCCACCGGCCCACCTGGAAGATGGGCGAAAACGCCTCTGCCAAGGGCAAAGCCAAAGCTCACGCTGAAGCTAAGGCCAAGGAGGAGGCAGCGCGCCGCAAGTTTGATCCACTCATGGGCCGGGTTGATCCGTTCGGGCTGTTCGGTGAGATGGGCGCGGATGGAGAAGGCCGACGGCGCCGACCGGTGCGCAATGCGGAGCGAAAAGCGCTCTCGACTTTAGGGCTCGATGAGACGGCGAGTGCGGCTGAAGTTAAGGCTAAATACAAGGCGTTGGTGAAGAAACACCATCCGGACGCGAATGGCGGAAGCCGGGATTCTGAAGACCGTTTCCGAGAGATTGTACAAGCGTACGATTATCTGAAATCTGCCGATTTTTGTTGAGCGGGCATGCGCGTCATTCTATCCCCCTTGGCAAGGGGCTTATGGCATGCCAAAAAGGCCCGCTAAGTTCGCCATGGCACATCTGAAGTGCATGGTTAGGAGAGATCAATTCAATGGATGCTCACGCCAACGGTGGTGCCTCTGGCATGCCCGACACAAAAATTTCTGTTTCCCAGGTGTTCGGCTTTGACAGCAACCTGGAAGTTCCCGCCTATTCAGAGCCGACCGAGCATGTGCCTATGGTCGATGAGGACTACCTGTTCGACAAAGAGACAACGCTCGCCATTTTGGCCGGTTTTGCCCACAATCGCCGGGTGATGATCACCGGCTATCACGGCACCGGAAAATCAACGCACATTGAACAGGTTGCCGCCCGGCTGAACTGGCCGTGCGTGCGGGTAAACCTGGATAGCCACATTTCGCGGATCGATCTGGTGGGTAAAGACGCCATCGTGCTGCGCGATGGCAAGCAGATTACCGAGTTCCGCGAAGGTATCCTGCCCTGGGCGCTGCAGACCAATACGGCCATTGTGTTCGATGAATATGATGCGGGCCGGCCCGATGTTATGTTCGTGATCCAGCGCGTGTTGGAAGTGCAGGGCAAATTGACCCTTCTCGACCAGAGCAAGGTGATCCACCCACATCCTTATTTCCGTCTGTTTGCAACAGCCAACACGGTTGGTTTGGGTGACACCTCAGGGCTTTACCACGGCACGCAACAGATCAACCAAGGCCAGATGGACCGCTGGTCGATCGTGACCACGCTGAACTATCTGCCGCACGATAATGAGACCGCCATCATCGAGGCGAAGTGCAAGAGCTATCACAACGATGAAGGCCGCCAGACCATCGATAATATGGTTCAGGTGGCTGAGCTGACCCGTCAGGCCTTCATGAACGGTGATCTTTCAACCGTTATGAGCCCGCGGACGGTGCTCACCTGGGCGGAAAACGCCGAGATCTTTGGTGATGTGGGCTTTGCCTTCCGTTTGACGTTCATCAACAAGTGTGACGAGTTGGAGCGCGGTTTGGTCTCTGAGTTCTATCAGCGCTGCTTTGGTGAGGATTTGCCAGAATCCACCGCAGCCGCTGCGGCCTCGTGAGCGCTAATCTGCTGATGACCGATTATGGCCACTGACACGGACGGACCTTCAGGCGCCTTTAAACGCTCGCTGGCCATGGCCATGCGCACCATCGCCGAAGATCCGGAGATGACGGTGACCTTTGGCGCAGACCAGCCGTCGCTTGCCGGAAACCGCTGCCGTCTGCCGCAGATTGATCACGAACTGCCTTCAAATGCCGTGGCCGTAGCGCGGGGGCTGTCAGATTCGTTCGCCCTGCGCTTGGCCAAACACGATGATGCAGTGCATTCCAAAATGCAGCCACAGGGCGAGAATGCGCGCGCGGTGTTTGAATCCGTTGAGCAGGCCCGCGTAGAGTCCATTGGCGCGCGTCAGATGCCCGGCATGGCGTCCAATCTCAATGCGATGCTGAATGACCGCTACCAAAAATCTTCGCTCAACAAGGCCCGCAACCGCAATGAGGCGCCGTTGGATGAGGCGGTCTCGCTGATTGTGCGCGAACGGCTGACAGGCCAGCCGCCGCCCCAGAATGCACAGCTTCTGGTGGATTTGTGGCGCCCCTGGATCGAGGATAAGGCGAGTGACGAACTCAATGCTCTGGTTGACCAGATTGGCGACCAGACGGCGTTTGCGCGTCTCACACGCGACCTCATATCTGCGCTCGATATGGGTGATGAGTTGGGGGACGACCCGGACGATTCTGAAAACGATTCTGAGGAAGATGCCGATCCGGAGGGCGATCAGTCCGACGAGCAAGAAGAGGGTGATCCGGCAGAAGCTGAGGCCCAATCGTCAGAAGATGCCGAGCGGGCAGAGGGTGAGAGCGAGGCCACCGATCAGGATTCCGTTGAGATTGATGTGGACGACGTTCCTGATGATCTGGATTCCGATGAAGCCCCGGACGGACAGGAGCCTTTCCGGCCTCAAACCCCGTTCTCCAACGCTCTGGAACGAGACGCCTATAAGGTTTTCACCAACAAGTTCGACGAGGTGATCGGTGCAGAAGACCTGTGTGACGCTGATGAGTTGACGCGTCTGCGCAACTATCTGGACAAGCAGCTCTCCAGCCTCCAAGGGGTTGTGGCGCGCCTGGCGAACCGGCTGCAGCGGCGGCTCCTGGCCAAACAAAACCGCTCCTGGGAGTTTGATCTAGAAGAAGGCATGCTTGACGCGGGACGGCTCTCCCGCGTGGTGACCGACCCCATGCATCCGCTTTCGTTTAAGATGGAGCATGACACCAGTTTCCGTGACACGGTGGTGACGCTCCTGCTCGATAACTCCGGATCAATGCGCGGACGCCCGATCACGGTGGCGGCCACTTGCGCCGACATTCTGGCCAGAACCCTGGAACGCTGCGGGGTTAAGGTTGAGATTTTGGGCTTCACCACCCGTGCCTGGAAGGGTGGCCAGTCGCGCGAAAACTGGTTGGCGTCCGGCAAACCGGCAACGCCCGGCCGTCTCAATGATTTGCGCCACATTGTCTATAAGGCCGCGGACACGCCGTGGCGGCGGGCGCGGCGCAACCTGGGTCTGATGATGCGCGAAGGGCTGCTGAAAGAGAATATCGATGGCGAAGCGCTGATCTGGGCGCACGCGCGCCTTTTGGCCCGTCCGGAGCAACGGCGCATTTTGATGGTGATCTCTGACGGCGCCCCGGTTGATGATTCAACGCTATCGGTAAACTCGGGCAACTATCTTGAGAAACATCTGCGACAGGTGATTGAAGAGATTGAAACGCGCTCTCCCGTAGAGCTCCTCGCAATCGGTATCGGCCATGACGTCACCCGATATTACCGGCGAGCCGTCACCATTGTGGATGCGGAAGAGCTGGGCGGTGCCATGACCGAGAAGTTGGCCGAGCTGTTCGAAGAGGACAGCGGTACACCCTCGCGCGGAGCTCGCCGCCGCGTTGCTTAAAGGCCTCGCAGACCGCTTCAAATCCGCCTGGGGGCTGGTTTGCTGTACGCTTTTTCTCCCTTTGGTCTGGCAGAGCGACGCCACGGCAGCTGGAGACCAAATCACCGTCAAAAGCCGCCAGGTCGATTTCTCCATTTTGGAGCCTGACCGGCGCACCTTTGGCGAGTTGCGCTACTTGGGTGGCCTTGTCCTGGAGAGTGAGGACAAACGCTTTGGCGGGTTCTCCGGGCTTGTGCTCACCCGGCAAGGCCAAAGGCTGCTCACGGTCAGCGACCAAGGTTGGTGGCTGAGCGCTGATCTGAGCTTTTCGCAAGGAGCGGTCAGCGGTGTGAAGAATGTGCGTCTGGGGCCGCTGGTGAACAGCAAAGGACAGCGGTTCAGCGGGAAATCGCTTCAGGATGCCGAGGCGCTGGCCACATTCGGGGCCGGAGAGGCGAGCGGCGTGCTGGTCGGCTATGAGCGCCGACCCCGCATGCAGTTTTATCAGGTCAACGCGCAGGGTCTGGTGGGCACGCCGCGCGCGATAGCTGTTCCCCGCGCTATGAAAAAGGGTCCCAATAACAAGGAGCTGGAGGCCGTTGGCCGCTTCGGGGTGGGACCCAATGCGGGAAAATACATCGCGCTGTCGGAAAGATATCTTGATGCTGACGGCAATATAAAGGGGTGGTTGTGGCGGCCTGGCCGGAAGGCGGAACAATTTGTTATCCGCCGGAGACGGACCTACTCGGTGACCGATATGGCGATCTTGCGGGGCGGAGATGTGGCGATCTTGGAACGCCGTCTTGGGTTCTTGAAACTGCCGGGGGTCGCAATTCGGCTGATCAAGGCAGCGGATCTCAAAAATGGGGCAACTGTAGACGCCAGGGTCCTTATGGAGGCTGCCGCTCCGTCGGAGTTGGTTGACAATATGGAAGGCCTGAGTGCGCACCGGTTGGAAAACGGCGATCTGGTGTTCAGCCTGATCTCCGATGACAACTACAATCGTGAGCTGCAAAGAACGGTGTTCTATCAGTTCGCCTGGCCGGCGGCATCGCAATAAAAAAGCCCGCGGAGGCCGGCGGGCTTCTCAGAATTCGCTTGGCAGCGCTTATGCAGCTTCGGCGGCCTGTTTCTTGGCGATTTGCCGCTTAATGCGCCGTGCTTTCAGGGACAGCTCGCTATCACGCGCTTTTTTGAGGAACTCATCCAGCCCGCCGCGATGCTCCACAGAGCGCAGCGCAGCCGCACTCACTTTAAGGGCTACGGAATGGCCCAGCGTGTCGCTCAGCAGGTGAACGTCGCAGAGGTTCGGCAGGAACCTGCGCCGTGTTTTGTTGTGAGCATGGCTCACATTGTTTCCGGCCTGGACGGCCTTTCCGGTTAGCTCGCAACGACGGGCCATATCTGAAGCTCCATTGTGCTCAGGTTATTCTCTTACGGCAGCGGTTGCCCACAAAAAGAAGGCCCGCGCCAATAAATAACGGCAGCGCCCCTAAAGAGCACTGCCAAAGTCGGCCTCGTATATGGGTTCGGGGGACGGACGTCAAGCCTAAACCCACGCAAACTTGCCAAAAATCGCGCAAATCGGCTTCGGGCCGCAGCCGGACTTTCGCCCCAATCTTTATTCACACTGCGTCCGAAGTTGACGTTTGTAAGAGTGCAGCTTATCTGCACCCAAGCAAAGGCCACAAATCCTCTGGGTAGTAGACTCATATGCACATGTCTCCGATGAACTGCCGATCTTACACCAAACCTTTCGCCCGCGTGATGAAGGCACTGCCCCTTGCAGCACTTCTCGCGCTGCCGGCCGGTTCTGTCTCAGCCGCCGATGTCAAGGATTCGGTGGCTTTGAAGTTCGACGTTTATGCTGGCAGCCTCCGGATCTTCAAGATTTCCATGGGTATGAAGATTGGCAAGGATGACTACGCCATCAACACGCGCATCAAAAGCAAAGGCGTGGCCAGTCTTTTCGCCAAGACCAAAATCAATATGAGCGCGGCAGGAAGCACCAAAAAGAAGCTCGTGCCCGTTAAATACGCGTCGAACTCCAAGTCAAAGGGCAAGCAACGCTCGGTCAACATGACCTGGACCCCAAAAGGGACGCACCAGGTCAAGCGGAGCTTCAAGCTGAGCGCATACAAGGCGAATTCTCTGGCGCGGGCGGTCCGCCCAGGAATGATGGATCCCTTAAGCTACCTAATGAAAATGGTCCGCGCGTCCAAGCAGCCATGCGGCGGCAGCGAGCGGGTTTATGACGGCCGTCAGGTGGCAGAATACCGATATGTACTGCAAGGCGTATCTACCTTTAACCGCAGCACGGGTGGCGTTTACCGCGGAAAAGCTCTCAAATGTGCGCTGACCTACCGAACAATCGCAGGCCTGTCGGCCAAGAAGCAAAAGAAGCGTGATCAGGGTCCGCCCACCACGTTTATGGTTTGGTTTGCGCCCGTGGCCGGCAACTCACGCAATCTGTTCGTGCCGGTTGCGGCCAGCGGTGAGGTTTCTGGCCGAGCTTTCACCATGCGTCTGAGCGAAGGGTCGGTCTCCGGTAAGCCGATTTCCAAGCGGGTGATCGCAACAAACTGAGCCTGATCAGAAAACTGACTCATAGGTTGTGCTGCGACAGGCCCTGCCTGCAGTGGTGATTCAGTTTGGGACACTGCATTAACACTTTTAGATTTGCCGGTGCCCGGACGCAGAAATTGCGCTCAACATGTGGTAGTGGGCTCGCTCCAGGTCACCAAATATCAGGAGAACAAATAGTGAAAAGTGCCAGGTCAGTGATTCGGTCCAGCTTTGTTCACCTTCGTTCTAAGTGTTGATAAAATAAGGAAAATTCGCACTTTCGCAGCAATTGTCTGTTAACCTTTTATTCAACTCGGTGAACGGTCGGCCGACTGGATTTGAGTGAGATATTCACAAGCTGTGGATAAGTTGGGGGCTGACCTGGCCGAAAACCTAGATGTGGTGCGAACAAATGATGATTCTCCAAGAGTCAGCGATTCGGGCACGGTTCGTTCTAGACTCGTTCCGGTT
>JBCDIP010000130.1:0-7454 GCA_038748855.1 Pseudomonadota bacterium | reverse complement strand
CACCGCCGAAGAGCTGATGGCAAAAGCCGCCATAGAAATCCCAGAAGACTATCTGGACGGTCTGCGTGGCCTCGCCAACATCGAAAGCGGCGAGCTGTCCGCCTTCGTCATCCAGGCCATGTTGGAAAACTATGAGGCTGCAAAGGAAGACCGCAGCGCCATGTGCGGTGATACGGGCGTGCCCCGCTGGTATGTCAAAATCGGCAATGAAGCGCGGATTGAAGGCGGGCCCGTTGCGCTAGAAGCCGCGCTCCGCCGAGCCACGGCCAGTGCCACCCGTGATGTACCCTTGCGGCCCAACCGGGTTCACCCGCTGTGGCGCACGGACCATGACAACAATGTAGGGCTTAATGCTCCGGAGATTGAATACAGCTTTCACCCTGATTCAGACTGGATTGAACTCACCACCGTGCACAAAGGCGGCCTCTTCGGCTCCGATTACCGCATGCTCTTCCCAGGCGATGGCATTGATGGCATCAAGCGCTTTTACCTGGATACACTCATTGCCTTTGGCAAACGCGGCTTGGCCTGCCAGCCCGCCATTGTGGGCATAGGTCTCGGCGGCTCGAAAGATGCTTGTATGACACTGGGAAAACAGGCTGCCTGTTTGCGCACCGTTGGTTCTAAGAACCCTGATCCAGGCATTGCTGAACTGGAGGATGAGCTGAAAGATATTGGCAACAACATCGGTATGGGCGCCATGGGTTTTATGGGCTCATCCATGGTGGTCGATTGCCACATTGAGGCCGGCTATTGCCACACCGGCGGCATGCCCATGAGCGTGCATATGTTCTGCCTGTCCTCGCGGCGGGCCACCGCCCAGGTGACGCCAGATGGCAAAGCCGCTTACCGGACCGATCCAGGCTGGTTCACAGACTATTCAAGACGGGAGACGGTGGAATGGCTGCCAACGCCACAAAACTTAAAACAGCACGCCTGAAGCTTCCGGCAACAACCGAGGACCTCCGCGGCCTCGACATCGGCACCGTCGTTTATCTGGACGGGCGCGTCTTCACCGCCCGGGAAGGGGTTTATAAGAAGGCCGTTGAAGAAGGCGCAGGCATGCCGGCCAGCCAAGAGGACATCGGCACGGCGAACTTCCACTGCTCACCGGCGGCCACCATCCGGGACGACGGTTCCTACAATATGGGCTCTGTCACAGCGACCGCCTCATTCCGCTTTGAGAAATGGCTCTCAGACTGGTTCACGCTCTCAGGCTGCAACATCATCATCGGCAAGGGCGGCATGGCGCCGGAGACCTATCGCAAGAAGTTCGTGCCCAACAATGCGATCTATCTCACCACCGTGGGCTATGGCACCGGCGCACTCTTGGGCCGCGGTGTGAAGCGCGTGGTCGACACCCATTGGCGCGATGAATTGGGGCTTGCCCAATGCATATGGGTGATTGACGTGGAAAACTTCGGCCCGTTCCTGGTGGAAAGCGATCTTAACGGCAACAGCCTGTTTGAGCGGGAGAACGCCAAGGTTGCAGCCAATATTGGCGGGCTATATGAAGGATTGAAGCCGGCCATCATGAAGCGCTACGGAGAAACAGATGACCGGGAGGAAGAGGTCATCTGAATGCAAACCCTTGAGCTGCTCGATCGTCTCATTGCCTTTCCCACCGTCAGCCGGAACTCCAATCTGGATCTGATCCACTTCATCCAGGAGTATCTGGAAGGCCACGGTGTCAGCTCACAGTTGATCCACGACGAAGAAGGCGGCAAGGCCAATCTGCATGCCATCATCGGACCTGAAGAGGTGCCAGGTGTGATGCTGTCCGGCCACACAGATGTGGTGCCGGTGGATGGCCAAAACTGGTCCACCGATCCCTTCGTGATGCGCGAGGAAGACGGCCGCCATTATGGCCGCGGCACTGCCGACATGAAAGGCTTTATCGCCAGCGTGCTGGCCGCAGTGCCGGCCATGACGGCACGCGCTCTGGAGCGGCCTATCCATCTTGCCTTCTCTTATGACGAAGAGATCGGCTGCATTGGCGTGCGTCGCATGATCGACGTGCTGGCCGACGCGCCGGTGAGGCCCGCCTTTTGCATCATTGGCGAGCCCACGGAGATGCAGGTCGCCATCGGCCATAAAGGCAAAACCGATGCCGTGTGCACCTGCCATGGCGTGGAAAGCCACTCGGCACTCGCGCCCAAGGGCTTGAACGCCATCTATCTGGCATCGGAAATGATCAGCGCCATCCGCGACCTCCAGTCCTATGTGATTGAGACCGGCGCTCGAGATGATCATTATGTGGTGCCCTACACCACCTTGCATGTGGGGGTGATTGACGGCGGCACCGCGCTCAACATTGTGCCAAACGCCTGCAAGTTCCGTTTTGAAATCCGCAACCTGTTGGAAGACGATCCCATGGTTTTAATGGCCAAGCTGGAGACGAAAGCCGCTGAGATTGCCGGCGCTTATCAGGACCGATTTCCGACAGCCAAGATCGACATCACCATTTCGAACGAGTATCCCGGCCTCAACACTGATCCGGATGATGAGATCGTCACCTTTGTGAAATCCCTTACCGGCGCCAATGACCACATTAAAGTGGCTTTCGGCACGGAAGGCGGTTTGTTCCGGCAGCGCTTAGGGCTGCCCACGGTGGTCATCGGGCCTGGGTCCATGGATCAAGGCCATAAGCCCGATGAGTTCATCACCGGCAAACAATTGGGTCTGTGCGATAACTTCCTAAGTCGCCTCTTGGACCGCGTTGCGGCTTGACCTCAGTCAGCCCACACAAACTCCCCGATCTCCTTGGCCGCCTCGTGCTTTCTCAGGTCAATTGTGTGCCCGCCTGTGGGGTAGATAGATATCTTCGTGCGGTCCCGCGCTGAATAGAAGTTCTTGGCAATCGTGTGATCGATTAGTTGGTCATCGGCCATGAGGACCACAAGGCTGGAGGTGGCCGCACTGGGCGTGCGGTCAACGTTCTTGTAGGAATGCACCTGATCAAGTGTCACCGTAAACTCCATCGCCCGTCGCTTGCTCTTCTGGGTGCTGCCCGCATACTTCTCAAGCTGCTTTGCAGGATCTGAGATCGGATTGATCTGCACGATCTTCTCCGCCCCGATCCGGTTGCCGAAATACTCCGCCCAGAAGCCGCCGAGGGATGTTCCAAACACCGTAACCTTACGGCCTTTCAAGTGCGTATCAGCAAACTCATCCAGCTTCTTCACGGTCTCCGCCGTGTTGAAATAATTGTAGTTCACACCCAGCACCGTATGGGTCTTCTTGAACTTCTTGCGAATGCGTTTGTAGGTGCCGTTGGGCACAGCTGATCTGAAGCCGTGAAAATAGACGATCACTTTGTCTTTGTAGTCTTTCGGATCGGCCACATCTGGAGACAGGATGCTCCACGCCTGGTAGGCGGCATCGCCATGTTCCGGGTTGAGGTTAGGACCGGCTTGTACAGCTGTGGGCCAGCAGAAGGCCAGCACGATCAAAAGTAACACCCTCACTTGGTCTCTCCTTCACTCGTAATTCTCTCGTAGATGCCGTCGGTTATCGGTTTTACGTAGTTGAAACAGCACACTCCGCCGGCAATTGAAACTGCAAGAGAGGCTGCAGCCATGATGTATGGATCGATAGATGTATAGGTCGCCTGATAGCCGGGGATCAAGGCTTGGAAGAAGTACATAGTGGTGAAATGAAAGGCGAAAACGGGAAAGCAGTACTTCGACACCGTTTTCACCCGTTCCCGGAAGGCCGGGTTCACCGGCCCGGTGAAGATGTACTTGCTGGTCACCAGGAAGGTGAAAATGATCGGCACGTACATCCATTGCCACAAGAAGCGCTTTGACATGCCCATATATTGGCGGATGTCGAAGCTGGCGAGGGTCTTGGACCACTGATAAAGGTCAGGCCCCTTGCCGCTCCATTCAAACAACAGCCAAACGACAATCACCGCACCGAACAGCGCAATGGACAGGCGTTTGACGGCAAGGTCCGACAACCCCATAGCCCTGGCCTCCCCCGCCTGCTCGCGGGCCCAGGAGCGCTTGTGGATCTCAAATGCCAGAACACCTGCCCACCACAGAGGAGACAGGAGCAGAATGGTCGGCCCCGCAATGATGATAGCCAAACCCATGGTGAAAATGCGGGCCGGGCCGCTCAGAAGATAAAGCGCCGCGGTCACCACCGTGTAGGCCATCAAGTAGTCCATGGTCCAAACGGCCGCGTTGGAGAACACCCCTTGGCCCACTGTGCTCGGCGCCCAGTACTCGCCGCTGAACGTGAACAGCTGGAAGAACTCTTTGACGATCCTGAGTGGAGACATGTCCTGGTCGAACTTGTCGGTGTGAATGAACGGTGCATCAACGCTGATCATCCAAAGGTCCATGGCCAGCACCAGAAACGTCGCCGGCACGAACATGAAGTACATGTTGAAGTAGCGCGTCATCACAGATTTCAGGAACTTACGCCCCCGGTTGGCGCCTATAATTTGCCCTTTTGAGAAGGTAAGCGCAGCGAAGTAACCACTGATCATCAAAAAGGTCGGGATGGTCGCCCGCCCCAGTAATGAGACGTCTACATCAAACAAAATGTCCGGCTTCGTCATGTGGCCGACGATCACAGCAGCAATCGCCAAGATCTTCACAATGTGAAGAAAGGTAGACTGTCCTTGGGAGACCCGAAGAGGCGCAGCTGTCTGCTGTTCGGACACGTTTCAACCCCAATCCTTTGCCCGTGTGAAGGTGGTCACCATTGCCGCGATTGGCCCAGGGGTCAAGCAAGCCAACAGAAGTTTGACCCCCTCAGCGTTCACGAATCTGATAGATTTCTCAACATCCTATCTTGCCGGAGCTTTGTTGCACCCATGTTTCATCTTCGCTGGATTGCAAAAACGGCCGCCTGGATTTTGGCGGGAACGATCGCCTTGTCAGCACCCGCCAATGCCAACACGAGCTATCGAGCTGGTGTGAACAAACAATTCTCGTCCTGGCTCAAAGAGCTGCGCCAGGAGGCAAAGGCGCAAGGTGTATCAGCTGCCTCCTTTGATCGAGCTTTGAGGGGCGTGAAGCTCAACTGGAAGCTGCCAAATCTGAAACCGCCCGGCCGCAAACTGAAGAAGAAGGCGCCGAACTGGCAGGCGGAGTTTCGCAGCCCCGGACCTTACTTCAAGCAATCCTACATCAACTCACTCGTCGCCACAGGCGTGAAACGTAAGGCGGCCCTGAAGCCGCATCTGGATGCCATCCGGAAGACATATGGTGTGCCGCCAGGCATCGTGCTCGGCATCTGGGCGAAAGAGACCAGTTATGGCAAAGCCAAGCTTCGCCACAACGCAATTCACACCCTGGCCACTTTGGGATTCATGAGCGAGCGGCCCGACTTTTTCCGCAAAGAGCTGCTGGCCGCCCTCAAGATAGTGCATACCGAGGGCATAGCCGCCTCAAAGATGAGGAGCGCCTGGTCTGGTGCCATGGGACATCCGCAGTTCATGCCGTCGGCTTACTTGAACTATGCGGTCGATCAGGACGCGGACGGCAAAGCGGACATATGGTCGTCGGTACCGGACACACTGGCCTCTATTGCCAACTTCCTCAACCAGAAAGGCTGGAAGGGCAACACATGGGGATATGAAGTGGTGCTGCCTAAAGGTTTCGACTGCACCTTGGAAGGCCCCGACAAACGTCGTCCCATCTCAGACTGGGTTAAGAAAGGCGTCAAGCGCACCTTTGGCCGTGCGTTCAGCCCGGCGCAGCTGAAGCAGCGGGGCTCAATTCTGCTGCCGGCCGGCACACATGGCCCAGCGTTTATCGCGCTGGAGAACTTCTATGTCCTCAAGGAGTACAACGAATCCGATCTCTATGCCCTGTTCGTGGGTCACCTGGCAGACCGGTATGGCAAGAACCGCACATTTGCCGGCAAATGGGACAAGCTGCGCGGCCTCACGCGAGGCGACACATTCGACATGCAAAAGCGCTTAGTGAAGCGCGGCTTGGATGTGGGCGGGATCGATGGTCTGATCGGCTTTAGATCGCGCATTGCTGCCGGCACATACGCCAAGTCCCAAGGGTTGCAGCCCACGTGCTATCCGGACAAATCCCTCGTCAACCACATCCGAAAGACCACGCCTCTGTAACCTTACCTATGGGGACCGAAATTGAAGGTTCGCTTGATGGGGGTGCGCCGCTGGCGGTCGATGTATTTCAGCCTATCCTTTGGGTGCACCCGTTTGGAGCCGCTCAATTTGTAGCGCAGGTTGCTGAGATAGAATTTCATTTTGTGATCGGGAACGCTCAGCTGACGGCGGAAGCGGCGGAATGAACCTTGTGAAAACCGTTCAGTCCGCTTTGCGTCAATGAACAGATAGTGCGGCCCGGTCAGCAGGTTGAGCATTGGGCCCATCTGCGCAAATTGTTTTCCGGAATTCTTGATATTATCCGGGAACGCGGCCACGCCATCGTTCTGGTGCACAATCCGCAACAATGGCAGGTTGCGGTAGGCCCGTGCTCCGGCCGGATTGGTGAATTTGGGCTGACCGAAGGTGTAGACGCGGCCAAGCGAGTAGCGGTCATCATAAAGATAGGTCGCCAAAATAGCCGCCACCGCGCCGCCCAAGGAATGGCCTGTCAGGTTGGTGATGTAAGTCTTGTTCAGCCGGGGTTTCAGATCACGATAGATCACACGTGCCGCCGCACTATATCCGCGATGCATCAGCACGCCTGATCGGCGGTCATGGATGCCCAGCGTGTCCATGTTGGTTTGCCAGTTCACCTTATCAATCGTGCCGCGCACGGCGATTGTCTGGGTCTTGCGCGCTTCGTCCACCACAATGAAGTACTGCACATGCGTATGGCCGGGCGTGGCAACCCAAGCAACGCCGGCCCGCGACGACTTCAGCTTCGCCGCCCCGTCATAAGCTGCGGCTGCAAGTTGGGCGAAACTGTAGATCGAGGCAAAGTCAACCTGCTCTGCTCTGAACTGCGCCGATGCCGGCCCGCCCAGCGCCGTCAGACCAGCCACGACCCCAAACAGCATTCGCCTTAGCATTCGCACGTTCTGGTCTCCTAAATGCCCGGAACCGCGGGCTCGGCACTTGGGGTAAACGGCCCCACCGTTGCATTGGTCACGGCGGAAGGCACGCTGGCCTCGCCGTCGTCGCGACGGAACCCTTCATACCCGTTGTTAGCGACAGCATCGCAAATAGTTCGGTAACGCACCATGCCCCCGGCATACGGCATGAACATGCGCGGCTTGCCGGGAATGTTTGCGCCCAGATACCAGGAGTGGCCGGCTTGGGGCAACAAAGTGGCATTGGCCGCATCGTTCACGTGGTTCACCCAAAGATCAGCCGCTTCGGGCGATGCCTCGATCTTGTCGGCTCCCTCCTTGCGCATCTTCTGGATGCACCGGGTAATCCATTCCACATGTTGCTCAATGGCGACAGGCATATTGGTCAGGACGGACGGGCTGCCCGGGCCTGTCACAGTGAACATGTT
>JBCDIP010000129.1:0-7509 GCA_038748855.1 Pseudomonadota bacterium | reverse complement strand
GTTCAATCGAAACAAACAAATATCTGGCCGTCATGTCCGAGGCAGGGCAGATCAGCTTCCCGGAAAGCACGGTCTTGAAGCGCGGTCGTATCGAAGCCGGCGGCATGCTGTTTTACGATCACGACACGCGCCAAGCTTACGATACGACGGATGCATTGGAACGTTTGGCGGCACGGCGAAATTTCTCGGCGCTGCTGGATGAAGCCCAGGTGCATGTTGACGAATTGCCGGACTCAGTCATTGACCCAAAAGTGGCCGCCCGGCGCTACCATGGCGACCTTGCCACCCCGGCGCGCTATGTTGCCTATTCCCACAACCAAGAGAGCTTCCGCTTTTTGATGGATCCCATGCTGGCCAGCGGCGCCGAGAAGGTCTCGGCCATGGGCTACGGCAACGCCATCAATGCGCTATCGGACAACGAGGGCGGGGTGGGCAAATATTTCTCCCAAAGATTTGCCCAGGTGACCAACCCGCCGCTCGATTCCATCCGCGAGGCGGACGGCATGACCCTGAGAGTTGCGCTCGGAGCCAAGGCAACGTCAGGCTCTCCCTGGCAAAAACAAATCATTGTTTCATCACCCATTTTGCGCATGGGAGACGTGTTGAAACTGCGTTCGCAGAAGTTGGCCCCGGTGGCTGATTTCCAGATGCTCTATGAGCCGGATTTCGCCGATGCGGCGCGCAATGAGGAGCTTCTGATCGCCGGGGTGGACCGCCTGTGTGACGACGTACAGCGTTTCGTGGAAGGTGGTGGCGCAATTATCATTCTGTCTGATCGCCATGTGTCCAAGAAGCTTGCGGCCATCCCCATGGTGTTGGCCGTGTCGGCGGTGAACCAGAGACTGATCGAGGAGGGGCTGCGCCTGAAGGCATCAATCATTCTGGAAAGCGGGCAGATTTCCTCATCCCATCACATTGCCTGTTCGCTTGGGTTTGGCGCATCGGCCGTTTATCCCCTGGGTGTGCGGCTGCGTGCAGAAGACAAATTCTCCGATGACCCCACACTGGCCTTCCAGCGCTTTGTTAAGGCCGCCGAAAAATCTCTAATGAAAACAATGGGCAAAGTGGGTCTTTGTACCGTTGAAAGCTACTCGGGCGGCGAGTTTTTCGAACCGAATTTCCTGAATACGGCCGACCCGGTGCTTACCCGTTTCTTCCCGAACATCAAAACGCCCGTTGGCGGCGTGGGCTTTCCGGTGATCGCCCAATCGGTCGCCGATTGGCATCAGCGCGCGCTCCTGACAAGCACGGAAAGCGACGTGCCGATCCTTGGACTGTTCAAGGAAAGAAGCGAAGGGGCGGGGCACTCGTACGGAATGGCGGCCGTGCGCGGTTTCGTGGATCTGACAGAGGAGGCGATCGCCTTTGCTGATGATGCCGACGAGGCAGATGAGGCCATGCGCTTAATGACCCTCGATCGGCTTAAAGATGCCTTCGACATTGACGAAGAGGGCTACGCCAACACCAGTTTCGATATCCTGTCTGATGAAACGATCAACGGATTCAAAGTCACGCCGGGATACCGCAAGTTTTCGCGGGACATGTCCCATGAGCGGTTCAAGCGCCCGGCAGCGTTGCGCGATGTATTGGCCTTTCCCGCGGATATCACCCACCTTGACGTGGCCAAGGATATTCGCCGCGAAAGGATGCTGTTCAACCGGGCCGGCAACAATGACTTTGTCATTCGCGGGCTTGAATGCGAGCACGTTTCGCCAAATTACTACCGGATCAAGCTTGTTGGCCGAAAAGAGCGTGGAATCAGCAGGTTGGACGCATTGGCTCAATCATTGATTGACCGGTTCCGCAACGACATGGCCGGCCACTGGATCGAGGGCAGCTATTTGCACATTAAGGTCACCGGCTGGGCGCTGGACTATGTGAGCCGTTTGCGCGCAGCGCCGGTGGCGGTCCCCTTGAGCGAGGTGCAACCGGCGAGCGAAATCACACCGCTCCTTGCCTCCGGCGCCATGAGCCACGGTGCTCTCGTTGCAAAGGCCCATGAGGCGGTCGCTCACGGCACCAACATGGTGAGGGGCATGTCGAACAGCGGTGAGGGCGGAGAGCATCTCTCCCGCTACGGAACCATCCGCGCCTCGCGGATCAAACAGTTTGCCTCGGGCCGCTTTGGCGTCTGGGCCGGCTACCTTGCCGATCCGAGTCTTGAAGAGATCGAGATCAAGATCGGGCAGGGCGCAAAGCCGGGAGAGGGCGGCCAATTGCCCGCGCAAAAGGTTACGGTAGAGATTGCCGCCGCCCGCGGGGGCACGCCAGGGGGGGAGCTGGTCTCGCCGCCGCCCCATCATGACACCTACTCGATCGAAGATCTTGCCCAGCTCATCCATGATGCAAAGGCTGCTCGGGTGCGTGTGATCGTTAAGCTGGTCAGCTCTGAGGGCATCGGTACCATCGCTGTGGGTGTGGCCAAGGCAGGCGCCGATGTGATCAACGTGGCCGGCAGCACCGGCGGCACCGGAGCGGCCTCTGTCACGGCGCTCAAGTATACCGGCCGAGCGGCCGAGATCGGGATTGCAGAGGTTCATCACGCGCTCAGCGCCAATGGCATCCGCCGGAAGGTGGTTCTACGTTGTTCCGGTGCACACCAGACCGGCTCGGACGTGGTCAAGTCGGCACTGATGGGCGCCGACAGTTTCGAATTCGGCACCACCGCCCTGATGATGCTGAAATGCGTCATGGCCAAAAATTGCAACGTGAAGTGCCCGGCGGGCCTCACCACAAATCCGGAAGTTTTTGACGGGGATCCTCGGGCCCTTGCGCAATACCTTTTGAATGTAGCCCACGAGGTGCGCGAGATTCTCGCTCAGCTCGGCTTCCGAAGCTTGTGCGAAGCGCGCGGGCGCAGCGATCTTCTGCACTTGCTCGATCACCCCTCATCGGTGGGCCAGCTTAACCTGCGGGCCATGCTCAAGGTCGTTGATGAGATGAAGGTCAAAAATCCAATCTATCTTGAGCGCGATTATGCGATCGATGATACGATCCTTAAGAAGGTCCGCACTGCACTTTTCCGGCGTAAGCAAGCATCGGTGAAGATCGACGGGATCGCCCTTACAACACGTAATAAGAGCGTGGGCGGGCAACTCGCTGTCGATCTGGAGCGCCTGTTAAATTACGAGCTCACGCAAGAAGAGCTGCCGTCCGTCTTGGCCGATGCGCGCGGCCGCCGTTTCCTCGACGCCGGTTCGGTGCGGGTCATCACCACAGGCGCGGCCGGGCAGTCCTATGGTGCGTTCTGCAACAATGGCATGGTGCTGAGCCACACCGGCACATGCAATGACGGCGTGGGCAAGGGCGCCTGTGGCGGCGAGATCATCGTGCGCGCACCTGATGGAAAGAGGGGTGGCCAGCAGAACGTGCTCATCGGCAATTTCGCGCTGTTTGGCGCCACGGGGGGCAGGGTGTTCATTGAAGGTGAAGCTGGTGACCGCTTCGCTGTGCGTAACTCCGGGGCCACAGCCGTGGTGGAGGGCGTTGGTGATTTCTGCGGCGAGTACATGACCAATGGCACGGTTATGAACTTGGGCGGATTTGCCAAAGGCCTTGGCAACGGCATGTCGGGTGGATTTCTCTATCAGTATGATCCGGATGGTCTGATTGAAGAGTATGTCAGCCAGGACTCCGTCATTGTTGGAAGTCTCGCCGATGAGGGCGAACAGGCCCGTCTGCACCGCGAAGCGGTTGAGATGCTGCTACGCTGGCATCTGCAGGCCACCGGGTCTCGCAAAGCCAAGCAGATCCTGAAAGATTGGGAGCGCCAAGCGCAGGACTTTGCGTTCCTCATGCCCCGCGCGCTCCTGCAATATCAAGACGCGGATGCGATCCTGGCGGCAAAGACGCGCAAAGAACTGGTCGACGAACTGGCGACAGGTTTGGCTCAGCGCCAGGTCAACAAGTTCAAGAAGGCATGGCAGTCGGGCATTCCTATCCTGGACGGGCGGGCGCCGGCCTATGGCGAGGTCGATAGCGAAGACACCTTCCGGCTTCTGAACAACTGGACCGTTCTGAACGAGGCCCAGAAGATTGCGCTCAAGCGCCTGGGCACCGGAGCGGAGGCCTCGTCTCTGGCGGCAATCAAAGCCACCCGCAACATCGTTCTGACGGAAGATTTTTCTTTGATGAATGCGTTGCTGCGCCACGCACGCGAAGCAGTGGACAGCTATTCCGATCAAGAGCTCGCGGTGATGGTGTCGAACAAGCGGCTGACGGATTTCAAAGAGGCGCTGAGCCTGCGCAATGTTCTGTCGGTGGACAGTCCGGGAACCTATGGCTGGATCATCCATCAGGACCGCAAGAACAGAGCGGCAATTGGTGAGATACCGAGCTTTGAGAGCCTGTTTGCTGCGAAATCCCTGCCGAAGCTGTCGGTAGCGTAGAGGTATCGGGGACCGGTCATGCACATGCCTTTCGTTCCAGATGGTGCGCCGTTTAGCGAGGATCAAAAAGCCTGGCTTGCGGGCTTTTTGGCAGGCCTGCACGCCCGCACCGCTGCTGACGAAGCACAAGCGGACATTGCCTCAGCATCCGGTCAGCAAGCCCCCAACCAGCTGCATATATTGTTTGGAACCCAAACCGGAAACGCGGAAACGGTGGCGGAAGATGCGGCCGCTGCCGCGAGGCAGCAAGGCTTTGCACCCGTTGTGATGGGGCTCGACGATATCTCAATGGATGCGTTGGAGGAGGTCAAAGCTGCTCTCGTTGTGATCTCTACATATGGCGAGGGTGAAATGCCCGACAATGCCGAACTGTTTTGGGATGCCCTTTCGGCAAGCACGGCGCCGCGGCTCGATCAGATGAAATATGGTGTGCTGGCTCTTGGCGATACGAGCTACGATGAGTTCTGCCACGCCGGAAAACTGCTGGACACACGCCTGGAACAGCTGGGCGCGCAACGGTTGAACGCGCGTGTGGACTGTGATGTGGATTTTGAGGAGCCTGCGAACGGTTGGATCGAAGCCACTTTGCCAATGGCTGCGGAGTTTCTCGATGTGGCGGACGGCAGTGAAGCTGCTCCGGGCGCCGTGGAGACCAAGCCCGAGAAGTCCGTTTGGAACCGCAAGAACCCTTATCCGGCGCCGGCCATTGAAAACCGTCTTTTGTCAGCACATGGCTCCGCAAAGGAAATTCGCCACTTTGCCTTCAACCTCTCTGAGAGCGACCTGACTTATCAGGCCGGGGATGCGCTCGGTGTGATTGCGGAAAACGATTCTGACCTAGTAGAGGCGCTGCTTGCCCGCCTGGATGCGGATCCGGATCAGCCGGCTGGAAAACTGGACATGCCGCTCAGACAAGCCCTCGCAAGCAAGTTGGAGATCATGACTCCGCCAAAGGTGCTGGTTGAAGAAATCGCTGCGCGCGCAGGCGATGACGCTTTGTCGAGCGTGCTCGCCAATGGCGACAAGGAGGCCTTGGAGGCTTTCCTTTGGGGGCGCGATACGCTCGATCTGTTAAACCTGACCGATGGGATCTCTGTTTCGGTTGAGGAGTTCGTCTCCTGGCTCAAGCCGCTTCAGCACCGGGCCTACTCCATCTCATCAAGCCCTAATGCACATCCCAGTGAAGTGCATCTGACCGTTGCCGCTGTACGTTGGCGGAGCTCTGGACGAGACCATAAAGGTGTTTGCTCAACCTACCTCGCCGACCGGGTTACTGAAGACAGCAAAGTGCCGGTCTTCGTTATGCCCAACAAAGCGTTCCGGCCGCCGGCTGATGACGATGCACCGATGATCATGGTGGGCCCCGGCACGGGCATTGCGCCGTTCCGGGCTTTTCTTGAAGAGCGCCGTGAGCGGGGTGCCAAAGGGCGCAACTGGCTGTTCTTTGGCGACCAGCATCGGGACCTGGACTTCATCTATGAAGAAGAGATCTCGGCGATGAGCGAGCAAGGCTTGCTGAGCCGGCTCGATCTGGCGTTCTCGCGCGACCAAAATGAGAAGATCTACGTGCAGTCGAGAATGCATGAAAACGCCAAGGAACTGTTTTCCTGGCTTCAGGATGGAGGCCATTTCTACGTTTGCGGGGACGCCACAAGAATGGCCCGTGATGTGGATGCAGCACTCCATCAAATCATAGAAGAGCAAGGCGGCTTCTCCGCCGATAATGCCAAAGATTATGTCAGTTCGCTGAAACGCGAGAAACGCTACTTGCGGGATGTTTATTGAACAGGATTGGGGTCTAAAGTGGCTGATTTCAGAGACGATTCAAGGATTTGGCGCTGTCACTGCATGTCCGGCCACTGCGCCGCAGTGCCGGTGGGATCGGCAAGCGCACTTGCCGCAACGCTTGGAGACAAATGTCGTTTTCTGTCCGGTGGTATAAATCCGCTTCACACGATTGCTCCGGACTTCTTCGACGTCAGTGCGATGACCGTTGGCCCCAATAGCGTGTTGAGCGCCCGAGGGAAGATTGCCCCGATCCAATATTCAGGCGAGCCTCTCAAGTGTGTGCCAGGCGCCATCAGTTTAAGGGTCAGTCACGTTAACGTGCCCAATGACGAAAGTTGTCTGGTGGCAGTGACTGACTCTGTTCCCGAATTCAGACGGCCGACGGCCATGCATGTGTTCGATCATGATGGGGGCCTCGTCCACCGTCTAGATCTAATTGAAGGAGACGATGAGCTGATTCTCGCCGCCGCAACGGCCGGGCATCCGATTTGGCGCGGCAACGTGCAGAGGTTCGAAGCAGATAATCTAGGAGCTCGGCGCCCAGACAACGTTATCGCGTTGATGCCGCAACTGGCTGGTGGAAAGAACTGGAAATTAATGCCCTTTAAGGATCACCTGGATCATGTGATCGGCGATGGAGGGCACCAGCGTTTCAAGCGCTTGATGACGCTCGGAAGCCGTGAAACACTCCGGATCGATCATAGGGTTTTGCCAAAGCTGCTCGACTTTCTTTCGCTCCACCGGATGCCGTTTATGCGTGCTTTTGTCCGCAAATCGCTTGCGCAGATCCAGGCCGGGCCCATTCAGATGATCGACGTGATCGATGATGTCCTGATGGCCTATTCCAAGAAATCGACCTCAGGCTTGGATCTGAAATCCATTAAGGCGGCCTGGTTGGTCCCCTATGCCACCGGTTATGGCAAATCTCTGGGCTTAGAGATCTACGACCATGATGGCGCTTGTTTAGCCATCTTTTTTTCCGAAGAGCCGCATGTTTCCATCGGGCGCACGGGCTGGAGCGAGCTTTTGCTTTCTCTACCGAGCTGGGGATGACGTCTCTGCGTTTGCTTCTTCCTCGAGAGCCAGCCGGATCTGTCTTTCCTCTTCGATCACCTCTGTGGGGAACTGGCTCATGAAACAGCAGCACTCACCCTGGTCAATCATGGTGCGCGGGCCGTTCGGGTGTGCAATGTGCCGGTAGACACCGTGGCTGTGCCCGTGATGATGGTGGTGATGGCCATGCTCATGAGCGTGTCCATGGTGATGATGATTATGATCGTGCTCGTGATCGTGATCGCCACCGGTCTCATCATCCAGAGGATCGCGAAACTCG
>JBCDIP010000128.1:0-7528 GCA_038748855.1 Pseudomonadota bacterium | reverse complement strand
CCGGGCCCCCAACCGCACACGGCCCGCTTCCCTGGGGCGGGGAAGCGGGCCTTGAGCGAGCCGAGGGGTAGGCTCGTTGGGGTCGAGGGCCTTGGGGCGAGCCCTCGTTGCGGTAATGAAGGTTGGGGGGACCTTCATTTGGGGTCTGATTAGAGCCGCCAGCCCGTCTCAAGGGGCGCTGCGAGAGGGGGCGGATGGGTCGCGCCTCACTTGAGGCCAAGCTGGCGGCTCTATCTCTGGTTTTCCTTTGTCTCTTCTACGTTTCGTTTCGCTTCATTTTGTTCGTTTGAGGGAACTCCGGGAGACAATCCGAAAAAACGATATCCGAGAGGGGGCGGATGGTGATACCGAGTTTCAAACTGTCTCCCGAGCCCTCCAGCCGTCTTCCAAATCCGCTTTGCCGTCGCGATGAAATAGACCTGGAAGCCGGGGAAAGGTTGGGAGAATGCCCTTAGATGTCCTGACATCCTCCAAACTGGCAGGCCGCTGCGACGATTTCCGCCGTAGAAGGCCCATGATCGGTTTTGTGAACGACGACACTGCGCTCAGTTGCCTCTGAGGCCAATACTGCAGCTCGGCTGGGTTCTACCGGCGCCAATGTGATCATGGCGGCGGCCGTCAGCCCAAGGGCTAAAGTCCCTGCGATCAATTTCGTATTGCTCATTGCCGTCACTCCCGTTCAACTCTTCTCAACGACCTGCCAGGTTGCTCTGTGGCAGGGGATTGTGGGTTCGTCGTTTGACGATGACTGCACTATGTCAGAGCATCGTCGAATGGACGCTGAATGTGCCGTTCAGCTACTGTTCATGTTTGTAATTTGACCCCGATTTCCGCTTAACCCATTGATTTTAAGTTGAAAATTTTTTGAATTTTTTTTCAATTTTTGTGCACACCCCCTCGAATCTGAACGAATCTGGGGCTTTTCTGAACAAACCCATTTGTCTGTTCGGATAAGACGGGCCTGGAATCTCCATCCTGACACCATGCTGACAGCAGCCTGTTGCTAGGATCAGAGCCAATCAGACAGATCACATGAGGCCCCATATGCCAGACCTTCCCACCGAGCTCAGCTCTCGCTTCGTTCAGTTCATTGAAAGCCAGCACATGTTCTTTGTGGCCACCGCCGCGCCGGATGGGCAAGTGAACCTCTCTCCAAAAGGTTTGGACACCCTCCGGGTCCTGTCCCCCACGCGGATTGTGTGGTTATCGCTGTCCGGCAGCGGCAACGAAACCGCCGCCCATCTGCGCGAGGCCAACCGCATCACCATGATGTTTTGCGCTTTTGAAGGCCGGCCGATGATCTTGCGGGTTTATGGTGAGGCAAAGACCTATCACCCACGCGATCCGCAATGGGCGGAACTCTCTGGTCTCTTTCCCGAACTGGCAGGTGCACGCCAGATCTATGACGTGTCCATCAAAGCCGTACAGACCTCCTGCGGCTCCGGCATCCCGTTCTACGAGTACAAAGGCCCGCGCGGTGAAACCGAGCTGGAGCCGTTCTTCGCCAAGATGGGCGAAGAGGGCGTTGAGGCCTATTGGGCCCGCAAGAACCAAGTGAGCATTGACGGCAAACCCACAGGCATCTTCGAGGTCTCCCAATGAGCCCCTCTCTCCTAGACAAAGCAAAACTCTTCGCAGATCTCCACACCCGCGAGGGCATCTTTGTCATGCCAAACGCCTGGGATGAGGGCAGCGCCAAGTTTCTTGCCGCCCAAGGCTTTCCGGCACTCGCAACCACCAGCGGTGGGGTGAACTGGGCCCGCGGTCGTGAGGATTATGTCTATGCGGTTCCGGCAGATGAGATGCTTGAGGCTTATGGGCGGGTGGCAGACTGTGTGGACCTGCCGGTGAGCGGGGATCTGGAGGACGGATATGCCACAGAACCGGAAAAGGTGGCCGAAACCATCCGACGGGCCGCGTCGCTGGGTATGGTGGGGGGCGGCATTGAAGACTTCACCGGAGACCAAGAGAAGCCGCTTTATGATGTGCAGTTGGCCGTAGAGCGCATCCGCGCCGCCCGTATGGCAGCTGATGAGGCAGACTTTCCCTTCACCCTGACCGCGCGCTGCGAGATCTTCTACTTCGACGTTGAGGACAAATATGCAGAGGCTGTGAAGCGCGCCAATCTCTACCGCGAAGCCGGTGCTGACTGCCTGTTTCTCCCCGGAGGCAACAATCCTGAGGTCATTGAGGGTTTGGTGAAGGAGATTGATGCCCCGCTCAACGTGGTCGCAGAGTGGGAGGGCCCGCAATACACCGTCACTCAGCTGGAAGATATGGGGGTCAAGCGCATCAGCACCGGCGGCAGCATGGCGCGCGCCTGCTATGCCACTCTGCACCAGGCGGCTGAAAAACTCGCCACCGAGGGCACCTTCAGCTACCTTGGCAACGTAGTATCGGATCCGGCCATGAGCGCTTTCTTTAAGCACCCTGACAAGGCGAACCTGGCCTAACAGACCAAGGCCCCATGACGAAACTGCCGGGCACAGACGTTGAACTTGCGCTCATTGCTAAGGGGCCTGGCGGCTTTGCGCCGATCTTCTACGAAGCGCCCAGCACTGACGCGGCCATGGCATCCGTCAATGCCGGCAACTCTGGAGACCTTTATGTGGGCGGTGGCGGCATCAATGGCGGCTTTGCCCGGGCTCTCGCGGGCCAAACCCTTGGCACCTACGAAACCCGCCACAAGGCCCTGGTGGCCCAGGTGCGCGGCGGGGGCGAGGCCCATGTGGTCTATGAAGATGAGAACCCGACAGTCTTCAGCCTGCTCAATGCGGACCGGCTCCTGATGGACCAAGCGCAGGCCCATGACGGTGCGTGCTTTGTGGATATGTTCGGCCCTGGCCTTCAGCCCAATGGCATTGCCGAGAATGCCGGCATGATCTATGTAGCCTCGCCCTTCGGCGGAAACTTCGCCACTGAGGAGCTCTTTATAGGTGCGATAAGAACCCTGGCGGAAACCATTGCACTGACCGCCAGCACCTATAACGGGCTCCAAAAGCCGGCGGACGTCCGCAATCTTGAGGTCATCCGCCTCTGTCTTTATGGATCAGGCATCTACAACACCCATGGCACTCCGGCGCCTGATATCGCCCGCGCCATCCTCCAAGGCCTCGCGCAAGGGCTCTCCAGCCATGCTGGAGGGATCGGTACCATTGAGATTCCGGACGATGATCCTTGGCATCTGGCCCTTGCCGGCTCCTAGGATCTAACCACCTGCAATGGCACACTGGTGCTGGTTGACCATCTGCCAGCGCCCATCACGATGAACGAAGACGCAGGTATTCTGTGTCAGGCCATCAATCACACTGTCCCCATCGCGCACCGTGGTGTGGGCCCGGTAGCTGAGAAGCGCCGTGTCGCCATAGAACCTGGTCTCAATGTTGTCCGCATCGATCCGCTCCACCTTCATGGTGCCCCCTTGAAATGCTGCCATGATCTCAGGGCGCCGAGAGACCTTGCCCTGGGCGTTCACGAACACCAGATCCTCGCCGACCACCTTCACCAGGGCATCAAGATCGCCCGCGACCAGGGCCGCGATTCGGGCCTCGTGAGCCGCCAGCAAGCTTTCTTCTCGTTCAGCCATTACCGATTCCTCCCTGCGCCGATCCTTGAGAGGGTGTGAACACCACCTTCAGCGCCTTCTGGCGTTTGGCGAATGCGGCACCCATACCGAAATCTTCAAGCCCATACCGATGGGTCACCAGGGGTACAGCGTCCAGTGCGCCGTCGCAGATCAGCTGGAACACCCGCACCTGCTCTTTTAGGGCACTGTTGTAGGAGCCGATCACGCGCCGTTCCTGGGTGAAGAGGCTGTTGAGGTCGAAGCTGGCGGCCGTATGTTCCGGCGCATGGGAGAACAGGACAACCGTGCCGCCGGCTCGGCTGAGGCCGATCCCCTCTTCCAAAGAATAGGACCCGCCGACGGTATCAAACACCACATCCGCGCCAAGACCGCCCGCAAGCTCCTGAACCACGATCTCCACGCCAGGGCCGGGAACCCCGACGCCATCTGCGCCCAAGCGCTTGGCCATTTCCAACCGCTCCACATCAGGATCCACCATGACCACTCTTGCACCAGGATACGCTGCCCTCAGCACCAAAAGATGCAAAAGCCCCATGGTGCCGCAGCCCAGCACCGCAACGGTCGCGCGCCGTGCCAGACCGGACCGCTCAATACCGCGCAGGACACAGGCCGCCGGCTCAAGAAACACCGCCTGCTCATCAGACACATGGTCGGGCAACACAAAGGTCGCCTCTTCCACGGCCCGGCGCGAGATAAGGACAAGGTCCGAATAGCCGCCCGGATACATCAGGTTCTCTTTGAACGCCTCGCACATGGTCTCATTGCCGGCCCGGCAATAAGCGCAGACACCGCAGGCCACGCGAGGCGCCGCGACCACTCTCTCGCCCAGCGCAAAGTCTTCCACGCCCGGGCCGATGGCCTCAATGGTGCCCACCAGTTCATGCCCCAGCACGGTGCCGGGCAGCGCTCCATTGGTGCTCAGCTTGATCAGATCTGTGCCGCACAGGCCCGCCAATCTCAGGCGCAGCAGCAATTCGCCTTCACCCGGGTCGGGCACCGGGCACGATTGCAGAGCGGTCATCCCGCCGCCTTGGCACACGACGGCCCGGGTCAGGCGTTTGCCTTGTGCCACCATGACCGCACCGCTCATGCTCGCTCCCCACTTTTTGGCCTCAATGCAGACAATAAGCAGATTAGCGCTTCGTGCAAACGGTTCGTCTTTTTGTGCCCAAGCTCACCGTCATCCCCGCGAAGGCGGGGATCCATTGGGGCTGCCAGATGCCCGCCTGCGCGGGCATGACGGATTTGGAGGTATCAAGCGCACACTCAGCCCAGATGCTTCAGCACCGCCCGCGTCACCTCTTTCGTGCCCGCGCTCCCACCGAGGTCCGGCGTCAGCACCCCCTCTTCCAGCGTACGCTCCACCGCGCCCTCAATTGCGTGGGCAATGTCTTCGCGCGCAAACGCATACTGAAACATCATGCCCACGGAGAGTATCGTCCCCATCGGATTGGCGATCCCGTTGCCCGCAATATCAGGCGCAGACCCGTGGGACGGCTCGTACACACCCGGCTTGATTCGCTCCCCCGGCCGCGCGATTGACGGCAAAGTGGCGGACGGCAACATACCCAAAGAGCCGGCCACCGTGCCCACCATGTCGGACACCAGATCCCCAAACAGATTGTCCGCCAACACCACATCAAACTTGCGCGGATCCTGGACCAGAGCGTAGAGCGCATAATCGGTCAGCAGATGCTGAAGCTCCACATCCGGGTACTCCTCCGCCCCCACCCGGCTCACGGTCTCACGCCACAGCTTGCCGCTTTCCATCACATTGGACTTATCGAGCGACGTGACCAGAGAGCGCCTGCGCCGTGCTTCCTCAAAGGCCGCCCTGGCGATTCGCTCGACTTCGCTGGTTCTGTACTCGCTGACCTCAAACGCCCGCTGCTGACCGTCATCCAGTGTCTCCCATCCCCTGGGCTCACCGTAATAGATCCCGCCACAGTTCTCGCGGATCACCATAATATCCGCCCCCTTAACCAGCTCGGGCCGATAGGGGGTGAGCCCCAACAGCGGCGTCCACGCGCGCACCGGGCGCAGAGCGTTGTAGATGTCCAACTCAACGCGCAGCCTCGTGAGCCCATCGGTCTCGGTTACCGGCCCATCGATCTGGATGTGGTCCCACTTAGGCCCGCCCACAGCGCCCACCAGCACAGCATCAGCATTGCGCGCCGCCTCTAAAGTCTCATCGGTGCAGAACCTGCCGTGCACATCAAAGGAGGCCCCGCCCAGAAGCCCCTCCTCCACTTCGATGGTCAGGCCATTTAGCTCAGCGGCACGCAACAGGACCTCAAGGCCTGCCGCCACCACCTCAGGCCCCACATAGTCGCCGGCCAGGGCCAGCACCTTAAACGGCTCGCTCAAGAGACCACACCTTCTGTAACGCGTTTATACGGCCGCATATATGTAGCACAGGCCGCGCCCTCTCAGCTTGAGAGCCCGGTCTCCCGACAATAGGCTTTAAGCGCTTGCAAATGGCCCAGCGGGGAGGCGAACGCGGCCTGGCTCAAATCTTCCGTGGCCTGATCCAGTTCATCGGCGGATACGAGCCGGTCCACCAGCCCCCAGCTCAGCGCTTCATCCGCGTCAACCCTTGCCCCTCCCAGAAGGAACAGGGCTTTACGGCCCGGCCCCACAAGCGCCTCCAGCTTGCGGCCATCTTGGGTTGTGGGAAACACCCCATTGCGCAGCACCGGGTAGCCAAAAGCGGCACTGGGCACGGCAAGCCGCACATCGCAGCCCAGCGCCAGGGTCAGCGAGCCGCCAATGCAGGCGCCATTGATCTTGGCAATGGTGAGAAAGGGCACCGCGCTCAGGGCTTCAGACATCTCCTCCCAAAGCTCATCATCGCCGCTCTGGCCCTCCTCGATAAACTGAGCCAGATCCGCACCACCGCAGAACACCCGGCTTCCGGCCCCCTCAATGGTGAGCACTCTGAGATCATCATCCTCGCTGGCCAGATCAAAAAGTTCGGTGAGATCGCCGATCATATCCCGGGTCAGCGCATTGGCCTTGTCAGGCCGGTTCAGTGTGATCCGAAGCACCTCACTGTCCCGCTCGGCCAGAATGTGGTCGTCCGCCATCCTTCCCCCTTTCGTCCACTGTCAGGAATTCTCATTTAAGGCTATGCTGGTGCCTCGGCAAGGGCGCTGAGGGGCAGGCAAGACATCGGTTCGGATGTTCTGCTAAACTCTGAAACCGCCCGGAAAGCAAGCAAGTCAGGTTGGCGTACCAGCAGCGATGCTCAATAGTCTCACCATCATAGGCGTGGCCCTGTTCTATCTGGGCGTTCTGTTCGTGGTGGCAAGCTTGGCCGACACCCATATGCGGCGCCAGCGCATGGCCGCCGGCCACGCCAGCTACCTGCGCCCGCTGATCTACACCTTGAGCATGGCGGTCTATTGCACCTCCTGGACATACTTCGGGTCGGTGGGCCTGGCAGCCCATTCAGGCCTTGATTTTCTGCCGATCTATATCGGGCCGATCTTGATGTTCATCATCGGCTGGCCCGTGATCCGCCGTGTTGTGGAGCTGGCCAAGCAGCACAACATCACCTCCATTGCCGACTTCATCGCCGCGCGCTACGGCAAGAGCCAGGCGCTTGGCGCCACAGTTGCCGTGATCGCAGTGATCGGCACCCTGCCCTACATTTCGCTGCAGCTCAAAGCCACCACCTTCTCGTTGGAGGCCATGTTGAGCGCCTCGGGAACCGGTAACGAAATCAGCTCGCTGGTCCCCATGGTGAACGATCTCGCCTTGCTGGTGGCCATCGCCATGGGCATCTTCACCGTGGCATTCGGCACACGGCACATTGATGCCACCGAGCACCAGGACGGTCTGATGACCGCGGTTGCGGTGGAATCCATCGTGAAGCTTCTGGCCTTCCTGATTGTGGGCCTGTTTGCCACCTATAGCGTTCTGGGCGGCTTCTCCGGCATG
>JBCDIP010000127.1:0-7539 GCA_038748855.1 Pseudomonadota bacterium | reverse complement strand
TCGCGCAGGAGTTTCTTGGTTGCAGCCGGATCGTGCGCGGCATCCAAGGTTCTCACCTTTTTCCAGCTTTTGCCTTTGTCCGTTGAGGAGTACATCGTGTCCCCCTGAACCAGGGTCCAAGGCAGATTTGCCGGCTCGATGCTTTCTGTCATCCAGTTGCCGGACCCGTCCTGATAGTTCCAGTTTTTGCTGGCCATGCCGCCCTTGATCTTTTGCGTGGCGTGAATTTTCACCGGTTCCGATGTGTTCCGTTCCACAAGGATGCGCACAAATTTTTCCTGACATGTCTCGGCTAAGGCCGGGCTTGTCAGTGCGACCGTAATCAATGCAAAGGCAACAAGAGCTCTCATATGGTGTTCTCCGACTGAACTGGATTTCGTCTGTTTTTGCCACAACGAGACTAGCGCTCTAGCTCATCATCTCAACCACTTTGCGGGCAAAACCCAGTGTGGGGCCTTCCCAGTGGGGCGATAGGCGCCCGCCATCATAGCCCGTGCAGCGGCGGCCTTGCTGCATACCCCGGAGAATTGAGATGTCCTCTTTGTTCAGGTCATCCCACATCTGAATAACCTCGCCGCGCTCGGCGGCATATTTCTCGCCCGTTGCCGCGTCGTCGCCAATCAGAAACACGTGGAGCTCTTCCCGGCAGTGGTCGGGCGCTTCGGGATAGGCCACCAGCACGGTGAACTGGTCGGGGAAAATCTCCACGGCAAAGTGCGGCATGGTCAAGAACCATTGCCCGCGCATGCTGTCTTCTTCACTGAGACCCGGATAGTGGGGCAGGCCTTCGCCGCGGCCCTGTTCCATTTTGGGGAAGCGGTAGCCGTTGATGAAGGTGTTGTCGCGCCATTCCCCGGACCAGCGCACATTCATGGGTGCAAACTTCAGCAGGCGCGGGTGGAGGGCGAACACGTGATAGCCCTCCATGTAGTTCTCGTAGACCAGCTTCCAGTTGCTCTCAACGTCGAAGTCCAGCTTGCCGGCCCAACGGATGGCCGACAGATCATACCCTTCCAGCTGTTCAAGCACCGGCGCCATCCAGACCTCCAGCGGGTCGGCCGTGCCGGAGACATTGACGAACAGGCAGCCGAAGAATTCTTCCACGCGGACAGGAATGAGATCCAGCTTCTCACCGCCGCCGTGCTTGAATGTATCGGCTTGGTTTGGCCCCCGAAAATGAGGCCGCGCCCTGAGCTTCCCGTCGAGGCCATAGGACCACATGTGATACGGGCAGGTGAGGGTGGCCTTTCTGCAGGGCTCGGAGATGAGCTGCATGCCCCGGTGACGGCACACATTCTGAAAGCCTCTGATCACCCCGTCCTGGCCATGCACCAGAAAGATAGGCACGCCGCCGATCACCAGCGGCTTGGTGGCGCCCGGCTCAGCCATCTCGGCCCGCGCCCCGGCAAAGACCCAGGAGCGCCGGAAGATGAGCTCCTGCTCCATCTCAAACCAGTCTTCAGACCAATAGGCTGTGTTGGGCAGGCCGCTGGCGTCCTCAATGGGTCGGAACAATTGTTCGTAGCCGTCCTTGCCCAAGATGCGCTGCATGCGGTTCTTGGGGGTGTCTGTGGGGATCGCGCCGTCCATGCTTGCCATCCAACTCTTAAGTGCTCTGCGGTGATCATATGCGCGCGGGAGAATTTTACACTTGAAAATTCCTCACCGTGATGGCCTTAAGCGCTGGGCTGCGGGCAGGTGAATCTAATTGTCATCTGCCTGACGCGCGAATCCTTATAACCCTCGTCCAAACCCTTGCACTTTTCGGAGGCCCCACATGGCCGAGATCGCCCCCTTCTCCAGCCCTGGTCAGTTTTACAAGGGCAACCTGCACACTCATTCCAACCTGTCTGACGGCGTCCTGCCGCTGGAAGAGGTGGTCAATGCCTACCGGGACAGGGGCTATGATTTTCTACAGATGTCGGAGCACTTTGTGCAGAATTTTGATTATCCGATCGCCGACACGCGGCCCTTCCGGGGCAACGCCTTCACCACCATTTTGGGCGCGGAGTTGCACGCGCCAGAGACCTCTACCGGCGAGCTCTGGCATATTCTGGCAGCTGGCCTGCCGCTTGATTTTGAGCCACCGGCAGAAGATGAGAGCGGCCCGGCGCTCGCCCGGCGCGCGGCAGATGCGGGCGCGTTCATTGCCATTGCCCATCCCTCCTGGTCGCAGCTCACTTTGGAAGATGGCAACGCGCTGGATTTTGCCGATGCAGTGGAAGTCTATAACCATGGCTGCTTCACCGGAAACGATCGGGGCGATGGCTGGTACCTGATGGATCAGATGTTGCGCCAGGGGTACCGGATGACGGCGATCGCCACCGATGATGCCCATTTCGGGTGCGATGACGCGTTTGGCGGCTGGGTGCATGTAAAGTCGGAGAGCCTGGAGCCTGAGGCCCTGTTGGCCGGGCTCAAGGCGGGACAGTTCTATTCCAGCCAGGGCCCGCAGATCCATGAGCTGACCGTGACCAAGGACGAGGTGCACATTGTGTGCTCGCCGGTGGATACGGTGACGGTGCTGTGCGGCAGTTCCCGAGCGGCCACGCGGCAGGGCTCGTCGATCACCGAGGCCACGCTGAACATCAGCACTCTGCACCATCACTGGACCGGCCTTAAAGACGGCAAGCGCAGGGTGGTTGAGCCGGTGCCGTGGATCCGGGTGGCTCTGGTGGATCATGGCTGGCGCCGGGCGTGGACAAATCCGATTTGGCTGGATGAGCTGTAAGAGCTTTCCGCTCAAACCGAAACCAGCGTCAGCACATTTCCGCTCGGATCATCGAAGTGAGCGAGTGTGCCACCCCAGGCTTGCTGTGCCGGGGCACCGTGAAAACTCACCCCTGCCGCGCACAATCGATCATAGCTGGCGTGAATGTCCTGAACCTCAAACGAACACCCTACAAAGCGGCCGACAAGTGCGCGGTCCTCTTCGCGGGCATCGTCCGGGACCGTCTCCACAATCAGGCTGATGCCCGCATTGAGCCCGAACGCGCTTTCCTCCTTTTGCCAGATCACCGGAAGCTCTAGGACATCATGATAAAACGCGAGTGCTGCGGGCAAATCTTGAACAAAGATGCGAAGCGCATAAACTTGCATGGCGGGAACCTCGTTCTTGCTCGAACATAAACGGCACACAAGCCGGGAGAAACGAATAGCCCATGTCGGGAGAACTGAACACACTGAGCGCGGCAGAGATCGTGCGCGCGATCGCCGCGGGTGACTGCACAGCCGTTGATGTCATGACGGCCTGTCTGGACCGGGTCAAAGCCCGCGAGGAAGCCGTGGGCGCGTTCATCCATATTGATGAAGCACAAGCTATAGATGCTGCCCGCAAGGCCGGGCCGGGTCTGCTGCACGGCGTGCCCTTCGGCATTAAAGACATTTGCGATACGGCCAATGCGCCGACCGGCTGGGGCAGTCCCATTTATGATGGCTTCCAACCGCCCCGTGATGCCAGCTCCGTAAACCTCTTCAAGCGCCAAGGGGCGGTGGCCATGGGCAAGACCGTGACCACGGAGTTTGCCCTGAGGCATCCGGGGAAAACCGCAAACCCCCATAATCTGGCCCACACCCCGGGCGGGTCCTCAAGTGGCTCAGCAGCTGCCGTGGCCGACCATATGGTGCCCCTGGCGTTTGCGTCGCAAACGGGTGGCTCAATCATTCGCCCGGCCTCTTATTGCGGTGTGCTGGGGTATAAACCCACCCACGGCGCGGTTGATCTTGACGGTGTCATGGGCCTTGCTCCGAGCCTTGATGTGCTGGGCCTCATGGCCCGCGAGGTAGAGGATCTGGTGCTTGGCCGGGCGGCCTTCTGCGGCACGTCTGCAACGCTTGATCCGGCCTTTGCAACACGTCCCCCACGCATCGGTCTGGTGCGCGGTCCTGACTGGGATGGGGGGTCTGAGGAAATGCGCCAGGTGTGCGAGCACGCCATGACCGAGCTTCAAAAAGCCGGCGCTGAAACCCGGGAACTGGCCGATCCCGACACTTTTCAGCATTTGGTGAAATCTCAAAGTATTGTCATGGCGTTCGAAGGAGCCCGCACCCGCAGCTATGAGTATGACCACCATCGCGATCAGATGAGTGCCCCCTTTGCTGCGTTCGTAGAAGAGGGGCGGGCGCACTCCTGGGCGGTGTATGAAGAGGCTCTGACTGCCCGCGCCTTAGGGCAGCAGGAGCTCGCCGGTGTATTTGACGAGGTGGACGTGATCTTAACGCCGGCCAGTCCGGGCGAGGCGCCAGAGGGTCTGTCTGAGACAGGTGATCCCTTATACAACCGGATCTGGACCTTGTTGCATGTGCCGTGTGTCTCCGTTCCATTTGGTACAGGGCCGCGCGGTCTGCCGCTGGCGGTGCAGCTGGTGGGCCCACTGCGCGGTGATGACCAGCTTCTGGCGGCGGTGGCCTGGGTTCATGAACGGTTGAGGGGGTAGGGGCAGATGGAACAGGCAGGGTTTATCCGCAATGCCTGGTATGTGGCTGGGTGGAGCAAGGATTTTAAGCAGAATCTGACAGCACTGCGCATTCTGGGGGAGGACGTGGTGATCTACCGGGGCGCTGATGGGGCGCCTGCGGCTCTTGAAGACGCCTGTCCTCATCGCAAGCTGCCGCTTTCAAAGGGCCGGCTGATCGGAAACGATGTGGAGTGCGGCTATCATGGGCTGACGTTCGATGGTGCCGGCGCTTGCGTCCGTGCGCCAACCCAGGAGAACATGATCCCAAAGAATGCAAAGGTCCTGAGCTATCCGGTTGAAGACCGATATGGCCTGTTGTGGATCTGGATGGGAGAGCGCGCAGAGGCCGATGCGGCCAAGATCTGCCCCATACCCAACTTTGACAATCTAAGCTGGGGCAAGACCCCGGGCGGCAGCATGGATGTGCCCTGCCATTACCTCTGGATCATGGACAATCTGCTCGACCCCTCCCATGTGGCCTGGGTTCACGTGTCCTCGTTTGGTGGTGCGGGCACTGATGACGGCGCGCTTGAGATCGAAGCGCTGGACGAGGGGGTCTTGGTGTCCCGCTGGATTTATGACTGCTCTCCGCCGCCTTACTATGCGGATCTGGTGCGGTTTTCCGGCAAATGTGACCGGTTGCAGCATTATGAGTGCCGGCTGCCGTCGGTGGCCATCAACAAATCTGTCTATACGCCGTCGGGCACAGGCGGGCCGGATAAACCTTTGCCGCCAGAGGCTTACGTGAATATCTCCTACAACTTCATGACGCCGGTGGATGACGACAATAGCCGCTATTTTTGGTTCCAGCACCGCAACACTGACCCGGACGATGAGGCGATTTCCCAGAAGATGTTCGCTGGGGCGAAGCTTGCGTGTGAGGAAGACCGAGAGGTGCTGGCCTATGTGCACACCGGCATGGCAAATCGCACGACGCCTTACATCAATCTCGGCCTCGATGCCGGCGCCGCCCGGTTTCGTAAGATGGTGGAGCGCCGGATCGAGGGCGAGGGGTAGGTCTTTCCCCGCGTCCCTGCGCAAGCAGGGACCTTCTGAGCCAGGTTACGGTTAAGAGCTATGAGCCCCTGCTTTCGCAGGGGCACGCTCGCCTGAGGCTCTAGCGCACGTAAGAGCCGAAATGCCAGCTGAGGCCACCGCGGACCACATGATTGTCGAAGTCGGTTCGCGAAGAGACGGCCGTATGATTGTAACGCTCACGGCCATAGTAGCTGTAGAGATATTCCACCCGGGCGCTCAGGTTTTCGCTCAACGCCCAGTCAATCCCGCCGCCGGCCACCACGCCAAGGTGCACGTTTGACGGGCTGCCGCCGCCGGGGATGGTTTGTTCGGCGCTCGCGATCCCTAGACCAACTGTCAGGTAGGGCAGGATTCTATCATAGGCCAGACCGGCGCGCAGACGCACGGAGCCCTGAACATCCACCTCAAAACGGCTGACCGGAGGGGCGCTGCCATCGATGTCGCCGAACGTTACATCGGCTTCACCGCCGAGGACAAAGCCGTTCATCTGATAATTGTAGCCGCCATAAATGCCGCCCAAGATCCCGTCCAAATCGGCGTTCAATGTGCCGCCCGGAAAGCGCATGGCGGCATCGCCTTCAACGGCATATCCCAAGTGACCGCCCACATAGGGGCCGGTCCAATTGAAGATGTCAGGGTCCGGCGGCAACTCCTGGGGCAGGTCCGCCGCATGGGCTGCCGTTGCGGCAAAGAGTGCGGCCACTGAGACGGCTGCAGATCGCTTCAGAGTCTTGAATGTGAGGTCCATGGTTTTGCATTTCCCGAGTTAATCACTGCACAAACTTCAAAAAACCATGCCCACCCAGCCGCTCCTCTAAGCTGAAGAACGTACGGGTCCACAATGAACTGGAAACGGGCAACAATGGGGCCCAGCACAGCTTAGGGTGGAACCGGCGCGCGAATTTTCACTGACGTGACAAAAAGGCAACTATTTAGTGGCAGGCCTTGCGTGGGCTTAAGGATTGAGGGCTGTCGCGGTCAGAGGCACTTCTCATCCTGAAGGCGCCACACAAACCCAGACGGGTGGCTGTCTGCTGCGTGACCATTTTTGGTCCTCCTCGATGGTAGGCCTGCCAGATTTGAGCATCTGAGGAATGCTGACAGTCACCGCTTGTATCCACAGGCCTACATTTACTGACAGGAATTATATTTGCATTTGGTGAACGCACATGACAGGATATTGGTCGGCACACGGATGAGTTTGAGGCTGCGAGTCGCCCTCATGGTATAGTGTGCCGATACGCTGACCAGAATTAGAAAGCGGGCACTGGTCATCGGGGATGTGGCGTGGGATCAAGGAAACTAACGGTCACGGGCACCGCGCCTCTACCTTTCAAGAGATTTGCCCGCGTTGGGAGACACCTTGATGGGAAGTAATCTTGACGCCTTAACAACAGTCTTCACCGAGTTCTATTACTGGGTGACTGTTGTCTTCATGTTTTTGATCCACGTGGGCTTTTGCCTCTACGAAGTCGGCGCCAGCCGTCGGCGCAACCACCTCCACACCCTAATGAAGAACACCATGCTGATCCCTCTGGTGACAGTCACGTTCTTCTTCTTTGGCTGGTGGATCTATTGGGCCTTCCCCAATGGACCGTTCATCACAGGCGGCATTGACGGGGCCGCCGCGGCGAATACTCCGTGGTCTAAAACCATGGGCACCAACCTAAGCGATCGCATCACCGGTGTGTTCTGGGCAGCGTTCCTGCTGTTCTCCTGGACCGCAGCTTCGATCGTTTCAGGCTCCGTGATTGAGCGGATCAGGTCCGGTGCGTTCTGGATCCATGCCGTGCTCATCGGTTCGGTGTTCTGGATCATTGATGCCGCCTGGGGGTGGCACGCGAACGGTTGGATGGTGAAGCTGCTTGGCTATCACGATGCCTATGCGTCCGGTGTTATCCACGCCATTGCCCGCGGCGTACCGTCTTCACGGAACTTGCCGAGCCGGGGCCCTAAAACCACCAGCACGCCCAGCGCATAGCCGCCGGCAATGGCGTGGATAACACCGGACGCATAGGCATCGTGATAGCCAAGCAGCTTCACC
>JBCDIP010000126.1:0-7581 GCA_038748855.1 Pseudomonadota bacterium | reverse complement strand
TTGGAACATAACAGCGCGCGCACGCCGCTCCTGTTCCTGGTCTACACGGTGATCTTCTTCTTTCCCTTGGCCCTGCCAGGTGTCATGGCGCTGGGTCTGGCTGAACACGTGCTGGGACTGAGGGCCCGCTTTGCGCAACCGCCGAGCGGCCCTGCAGGGCCAGCGTCTACCTAACACTTAGAGAATTCAACAAATCTAAAAGGAGTACCCATCATGGAAGTCATTTTGTTGGAGCGCATCGCGAAGCTAGGGGCGATGGGCGATACGGTTCGGGTCAAAGACGGCTTTGCCCGCAACTTTCTCTTGCCGCAAGGCAAAGCTCTGAGGGCGAACAAGGCCAACATGGCCGTTTTCGAAGCCCGCCGCGAAGAGCTTGAAAAGCGTAATGCTGAAATGAAGCTGACCGCCGAAGAAGCTGCCGAAAAGATCAACGGCTCCAGCTACGTGGTGATCCGCTCTGCCGGGGAGGCCGGCCAGCTTTATGGCTCTGTGTCTACCCGCGATATTGCTGCGCTGGTCGCTGCCGATGGCGCTTCGGTGACCCGCAACCATATTGTGCTGCCGAACCCGATCAAGAACATCGGTATGCATGAGGTTGAGGTGAGCCTGCACGCCGATGTGTCTGTGACCGTGACGCTCAACGTGGCGCGCTCTGAGGACGAAGCTGAACGTCAGGCCCGCGGCGAAGACATCTTTGCCGAAGAGGTCGATGAGGACGATGATGCTGCGATCGCTCCTGAAGAGGTCTTTGAGGACGAGAGCGTTGCTGCAGATGCCACGGCTGAACTGGCTGAAGCTGAAGCTGCTGAGGAAGCGGCCGATGAAGCCCATGCTGAATGGGCTGCAAATGCAGAAGCTGCGACCGCTGAAAAAGAAGCCGCCGCTGAGGCAGAAGCTGAAGCGGCAGAGGGCGAAGCGGCAGAGGGCGAAGCAGAAGAGGGCGGTGAAGAGGCTGCCGCCTCTGAAGAGGACGAAGCCAAGTCCTAGGGATCAGCTTTTCTCGCGTTCGGCGCCCGCCTCTGGCAGGCGAAAGGCGCCGAACGCGGATATCGCTGAGATCACCGCAGCCACGGTCAGCACCGTTGTGTAGCTCCGGCTGATATCGAACAGATATCCGGCCAGCCACGGTAGGATCAGCCCCGCTGTGCCCCAGGCGGTGAACACCCGCCCATAGGCCCTGATGCCATTCAAAGTTCCAAAGAGATAAGAGATCACCGCCGGATAAACGGCGATGATCGCGCCATAGGCAAAGCCGATGAGCGCCAGGCCGGCCAGAGCGGTGCCGGCACCGGGGAGCATCAGCAGGGCCAGCAAACCGGCGAGGCTCAAAATCGGCAGGCCGGTGAGAACCGTTTGCGTTGACACCCGGTCGGTGAGCCAACCGGCCAGGACACCGCCCATCATGTTTCCAATTGCCACCAGGATCGGTGCCCACAGCACTAACGGTTTGGATGCGCCTGCGGATGTTGCCAGCCCGGTGGCGTGGCCGATCACCATGAGACCCGCTGACACCCCTGCACCGTAGGCGATCCAAAGATGGATCAGCAATCCCGGTGCGCTGCCAGGCGCATCACTGGGTGCCGTGGGCGCGGCGATTTCAAAGCGCGCGCGGGCAAAGTGCAGAAGGCTTGCTGCGACCACACCCGCTATGGCCAGGATCATTGCGAGCATCTGTAGAGCGCCCGCAAAGCCGGAGCCGGCGAGGGCCCTGCTCAGGAGGCCGGGAAACACTGCCGCGCCCAGTGCATAAGCTGCCGTTGTGAGGCCCATGGCGAGGGCTTTGCGCTCCGGCATAGCCTGGGCGGAGATCTGCAAGGCATAGCCATAGCCCAGCCCGTTGGCGGCGCCAAACAGAACGCTGTAGCCGATCCACACGCCCCCTAAAGTGCTGCTCCACGATGCGATGAGGCATCCAAACGCGGCCAGAGCACATGCGAGCAAGGCGAACACCGGTGGCTTGAGAAGACCGAACACCCTGTGCCCCGCCAGCACCGCAAGGGTGAGGCAGACCAGTGCCAAAGAATAGGTCAGGCTCACCTGTGCCCGGCTGGCCGAGAACGCCTGTTCCATCGGGGCAAGAAACACTGAGAACGCGTGCACCGAGCCGAGGATCAAGGTCAGCACCATGGCGCCTGCCAACACCAGGGGGCCGTTGGCTGCGGTGCTGTGTGAGGGGCGCGTCAGAGAGCTGCTCCGTCCAGACAATTGGCCAGCCTGCAAAAGCCTTCCGGCGTGATTTCCTCTGCCCGCATGGTGGGCGACAGTCCGGCGCCGTCCAACAAGGTTTCCGGGCTGACACCCAACGACTTCAGTCTCTGGCGCACCATTTTGCGGCGCTGGCCGAAGGCCGCGGCCGTGACCTTCTCCAGCGTGGCAACCGATGTGCCCAAAAGCACCTGATCGCGCGGCGCCAGCTGCACCACGGTTGAGGTGACTTTCGGCGGTGGCGTGAAAGCGCTTGGGTTCACATCAAACAGGCGGGCCGCGTCGGCCGTGGCGGCCGCCAACACAGACAGGCGGCCATACGTTTTGGAGCCCGGCGGTGCGGTGATCCGTTCGGCCACCTCTTTCTGGAACATCAAGGTGAGCGAGGTGAACCAGGGTGGCCAGGGCTTCGAGGTGAGCCAGCCGGTGAGCAGAGCCGTGGAGATATTGTAGGGCAGATTGGCAACAATCTTCGCCGGCCCATCTACCAAGCCGGCCAGGTCGATCTTCATAGCATCGCCTGGAATGATCTCCAGCTTGCCCGGATAATGGCCGGCCAGCTCTTCCAGCGCGGCGATGCAGCGGTCATCGCGCTCAACGGCCACCACACGCTTTGCGCCTTCGTCGAGCAGAGCCCGGGTCAAGCCGCCGGGGCCAGGCCCGACCTCTACGACCGTGCATGCGTCCAATGGTGCAGCCGCTCTGGCGATGCGGCCGGTGAGGTTGAGATCAAGCAGGAAGTTCTGCCCCAAGCTCTTGCGCGCCGACAGCCCGTGGGCCGCAATGGTTTCGCGCAAAGGGGGAAGAGGGTCAGGCATCAGCTGGCTGAGCACTCATGCTTGCGGCCATGTTGATGGCGGCGATCAGGCTATCGGGCCGGGCGCCATCAGTGCCGGCAAGATCGAGCGCCGTGCCGTGATCGGGCGAGGTGCGCACAAACGGCAAGCCCAATGTGACGTTGACCGAGGTGTGAAAGCCTAAGGTCTTTACCGGCAGCAGAGCCTGGTCGTGATACATGCATATGGCCACATCAAACCCGTCCCGCGCAGTGTCGCGGAACATGGCATCCGCCGGGTAGGGGCCCGTGACGTTGAGGCCTTGGGCTGCGAGCTGGTCGACGGCCGGGGCGATAATGTCTCTGTCTTCCGTGCCCAAATGGCCATCTTCGCCAGCATGGGGATTGAGGCCCGACACAGCAAGGCGCGGTTCTGGGATGCGGAAGCGGGCTTTGAGATCGGCATGGACGATCTTGCAGGTTTCTATGATGAGGTCGGTGGAAATGGCCGTGGGCACCGCTGCAAGGGGGATGTGGATGGTGACGGGCACAGCGCGCAAGGTCTCGTTGGCCAGCATCATAACCGGTCGCGGCGGAGCTCCGTTGGGGCTTGCCAAATGGGCGAGGAATTCCGTGTGGCCCGGATGTTGAAACCCGGCATCTGCCAGGATCGCCTTTTGGATCGGGTTGGTGACAACAGCGCTGGCCTCACCGGACTGCGCCATAGAGACGGCTGTCTCGATGCTGGCAAGCACCATGGCGGCGTTGACGGTTGAGGGCTGGCCCGGCTCCACTGGCCCGCCGGCAGCAATGGGAAAGACCGGCAGGGCCGTCTTGAACACATCGGCACATTGATCCGGCGCGGTGATCTCGCGGACCGGGATGTCAGGCGCCCGGGCGCTGAAGACCTCAGGATCGCAGATCAGAAAGAAGACGGGCATCGCTTCGCTGCGAGAGCGCCGAAACGCAGCCGCGGTGATTTCAGGACCGATGCCTGCCGGCTCGCCCGACGTCAGAGCCAGAGGACGCTCTGCAAAGGAGGCGTGCATGGGGGAGGCTTAAGCCCCTCACTTGCGGAGGGACGCGTCCTTGTATTCGATGAACGCGTTCTTATGGAGGTCGCGCAGATAGCTTTTACCGAGGTTCTCGAAGCGCTCGTCCTCAAGCCGCTGCTTCACCATATCGCGCGTGATTTTCGGCGCATCCGGTGCGATGCGCTTGCGACCGCAAAACGCCATGATCTGCACCGATGATCTGTCCGGCGCAACGCCCATCACGAACGCACTGCCCGGTCCGGCGCGGTCCAAGGTCTGGCGCATCTTGGCCGTCATCTTGCTCGGATCTGCCGGCAGCCGCCTTCCAATTTGTACGTTGAACACACCACTTGCGGCCTTACGGGCAGAGCCGCAGGACTTGAAGCGCTTGGCAATCCGGTCGGCTTCGATCAGCCGCGATCTCGCAACCTCACCGGTGAGCTCGGGGGTGGCTTGCCGATCAACCGGCAATGTAATCGGCAACAGCTCATAGATGCTCACGGCACGCTCGCTGACCTGCCTTTGGAAGTCTCTTTGGAACTTGCCCATGCTGGCATCAATCTGGGAATCGCTGATGGGCGGCAGATTTGGATGTTTGTCGGAGACAATGCGATTCCAGCTCATCCGCGTGGCAATGTAAGTGTTGACCAGGCGCGCTGACAAGCCTTGCGATTTCAATCGTTTAGCAAGGTTTTGCAGATTGGGCGTCTCGGCAATAATCTTCTCAACCCGGTCGTTCGGAAGCAACCGCCTGAGCCGTTTGGCTTCTGCCGTCTTGAGCTTTTCGTCAATCAGGTTCTGGAGAGCCACTTTCTCCTGCTGTTGTTTAGATCCGCGCAGCAGGTCCGGTCTCAGAATCTTCAGCAGTTTGATGCGTTGACTGACCTGATAGCCGCTGATCGCGGTGTCATTCACGGTCGCGACCACGCGGGTGGAAACGGCGCCAGCCGGGGCCACGGATGCCGCGAGAGCCAGCGCACCGGCAAGCAGAGGGGCCGCCAGCAGTGTTCGGGTGCGGCGACGCTTGAAGGGGATGGTCAAAAGTTCAATCATTTGGATCGTCATCTGATCTTCAGTTTTTCCAGGCCGCATGTCACTTGGCGGCCAGTTCCAAAACAGCTTAAGTCAGTTTACGCTCGAGCCAGCCCGCAGAGTGCCAAGGGGTTTTGAACTCCACTGACAAAAGGACCGAGCGGTCTGGCTCGACGTCACGATCGCGCGTTCTATTCTCGCGATATGTCAGTTTGATGGTCGCGCAATCACATTCATACCCTATCCCGGCATGCTGTGTCACCATATAGCCCTCGTTTGCGTCATATCTCAGGCCACCGAACAGATGGAAGTCACGGCCAAGCTGAAGCGCCGCCTGCGACCAGATGTGATGCTGGCGGGCCACTCTGCCAAACGCGGGAGAGGCATCAACATTGCTGTAGTTCACGGCGATAAACAGCCTGTCATACCGCAATTCTGCGTGCACTTCCTGGTGCTTGGGGTCGAAAGACTGGCTGTCGAACCTGCCGATATAATGGAAGGTCAGATAGCTGTTGGGCGCAAACACAGCAGACGTCACAAAATCTGAGAACGTGTTCTCAAGTCCGGATTCTCTCGCAAAACTGTTGCGCCCTGCCAGATGATAGCTCTGGCCCACGGCCACTTTGGCAAACCCGCCATTGTTCATCAGATATTCGTAGATCAGCCCGATGTCTGCGCGCGTGCCCCCGTCGAAGCGGTCCGTGCCTGAGAAGCGGTCGGAAAGGAACTGATTGCTGGTATCGAAAGTGAACGTCACCGCATCTTCATTGGCGATTCTGTTGGCCTTGCGCTCATTGGTGGCTGTCACGATCTGGGCAGCCGGGGTAATGATGTGCTGTGCATCTTCGCCGGAACTGATGAATGGCCACCGTATATCCATGCCCGCCTTAGGCATGACACGGGCCACGCTTTCGTTGCCACGAACGCCGCCGGCCACGGTCGGGTCGAGCACATTCTGGCTGGTGGCCACGCTGCCGCGCAGGTTGGCGAAGGGGGTTACGAGCAACCCGGCATCGCTGATCATTTGACGCTGCCAGTGCAGATCACTGGTCCAGTGGCTGGCATCAACGCCTGTGTCCCTGGTCAGGAGATAGGATTTTGTGTCGAGCCCAAGCTCACCGCCGAAAACGGGCCGGTCAAAGATGATGCTGGAGCGGATATGCGGAGCTACAAACGGCAGTGTCTTCCTGCTCTCCCCGGAGATTGTGCTCTGGTAGTGATACACCGCAGCATTGAAATAGTTGCGGTCTTCCAGGCCGGTCAGATAGGCCGTAGATGTCAGGGTGTCGGTACCATCGATCTTGTAGCGTTTCAGATAGGTGTCATCTGAGGTGATGGTGCCGTTCCAGCCCCAGTACCAGGAGGAGTTAATGTCAAACCGGCCGTCCGATTGAATGGCGCCCCTGACGCGCTCATCACCCGGCGGGTCAACCTTGCGGTGCCTGAACTGATAAATTCCCGAGGCGTCAATCCTGTACTTGCCGTTGCCCGTATGATGGCGCCAGATGGCACGGGCGAGCGGGCCTTGTTTCGAGGTGAACCGGGGCCGCAGTGTCAGATCATAATTGGGGGCGAGATTGATGAAGTACGGGATCTCAGCTTGTGCTCCGAGCGTATCGGAATAGCCGAACCGGGGAACTAGAAAGCCTGTGGCCCGCTCGGTTTGGGGGTCAGGATGCGACAGATACGGCACCCAGAACACGGGCACGCCTGCCACTTCCATGCGGGCATTTTCATGATAGATCCGGTTGTCCTCTTCCACGTATGTGGCCTTTGAGGACTTCAACTCCCAGAAGGGTGTTCCGTTTGGTGTGACGCAGGTTTTGCAGCGGGTATAGGTCACCTGTTCAAAAATGGTGACCGGACCTTCTTCGCGCTTCACGTAGACCGCTTTGATCGTGGCATCGTTGGTCATCAGAAACTCAACGAAGTTCGCAAAGCCTGTTCTGAACTTGTCGTCCATCACCAGGTCATCGGCCTTGACGATGTTGCCGTTCGGCTCGCGCAGCCAAACGTTGCCGAAGGCTTTCAGCAATTTGGCCCGCCGGTCGTAGACGACCTTGTCAGCCTTCAGGCGGTAGCGGCCGTAGACGATGTACACATTGCCAACGGCGATCGAGACGCCGGTTTCAGAATTGTGGGTAAAACGGTCGGCCACCACGTCCATGGCCGCGTTGCGGTCCGGAGCTTCCAGGAACGGCGCGGTCGGTGAATCGGTGGCGGCTAAGGCGGGCTGAGCGGGCAGTGAGAAGAAAGCTGAGATGAGCGCGCACACGGCCAGTGGAGCGAGCAGTTTCGCCCCTACCCCACGCCGTTCACCCCTTGCGGGCAAAAGTGCTTGGCCCTGCAACATCCAAACTCCGCAAACTGCACGCAACCGGGAAGATCCCACACTGGTGCGCCCCATGCTCCTTTGTAGCCCGGAGCCTTATGCATTTACCAGCAATTTCCGATAATTACCTCAATTTTTACCGGTATTTTTTAAGGCCAATCTTAATTCCTTGTGCAACCTTTTCGACAGGTGGATTTATAGCG
>JBCDIP010000125.1:0-7614 GCA_038748855.1 Pseudomonadota bacterium | reverse complement strand
TGGCTCAAAAGGTCCTCGCGTTCGCAAGGACGCGGAACGTTCAATCCATCTTCATGCTCGCGCAGAACGCAAAGTCACCCATCAGGGCCAAATAGCGCTGATTTTCCATTGTAAACAGGGCCTTACGCGAAATTGGGTTCGTTTCGCAGAATCACCACCTGGCGCAGAAAGCAAAGTCACCCTTCAAGGCCAAATAGCGCTAATTTCCCATCTCAAACAGCGCTTTACGCGAAAATGGGTTCGTTCGGATACACCACCATTTCGTGGCAAAAAAACTAAAAAGTGGCATCTAGGCCCCACGCTTCTTCAGCGGCAGCTCAACCGAGATGACCAACCTTTCCCCCTCCAGCGCAGCGGTCACATTGCCCTGGTTGGACAGACAGAGCTGCTTGACGATGGACAGACCCAGACCGTTTGCATGCTCGTCGTGGGCGCGGGTGCGGCTGTCTGAGCCGCGGTAGAACCGGTCAAAGAGGAAGGGCAACGCGTCCGCACTCACATCCGGCGCAGCATTGCTGAACGCCACCTCCACAAAGCCTGCACGCTTGGTCTTCGCCGCTTTGATGCGGCACGGACCGGTATCAGAGGCGTATCGGAGCATGTTGGAGAGCAGGTTATCCACGATCTGCTTCAGCACGTTGGGGGAAACAGCAAGGCGCCTGGCTTTCACCGCCGCTGCGATCTCAAGTTCAAGCTTCAGACCGCGATGCTTAAGCCGCGCCTCCCAGCCGCTTTGGGCATCTTTCAGCACCTCCTCCACCGTGAGGAGCGCATCCGGCTCCTCGCTCCCGGCCTCAAGCTGCATGGCGTCGATGGTGTGGGTGAGAGATGAGAGCTGGCTGAGCTCGCCCGCCATCAGTTTGAAATAGCGTTCGTCGGCCTTGAAGACACCATCTTCCAGCCCTTCGGTATACCCGCGCAGGCTGGTGATCGGCGTGCGCAGCTCGTGGCTTAAGTCAGCCATATACTGGGCCCGGCGGCGTTCCTCTTGTTCCAGCGTGGAGGCCAGAGAGTTGAAGTTCTCCGCCAGTTGCCCCACCTCCCCTTTGGCGATGGGAGAGCGCACACCATAATCCCCATGACGCAACCGCTCCGTGGCTCTCGCCAACGTGCGCAAGGGGCGCAGGATCAAGAAGGCCAGGCCCACGGTCGCCAAAATGGCCGCAGCGAGCCCCACAATGACGCTGGTCCACAACTGGCGCTCCACATCATCCACATACATGGCGTGCAGGCTGCCCGGCTGGATGTTGAAGGTGGACATCAACCGGTCTGAATAAACGGCACTCTGCTGCATGAACACCAGGTACCAGGCCGCCGCCAACGCCAGGATGATGGCCACGTTGGCCGCAACGATCTGAAGCGTGAGCCAGGGCCAGTTGCGCAGACGGTTCAGCACGGTCATCTCAGGTGCGCTCATCTGGTTTGGGGGCGAACTTATATCCGAAGCCGCGGACGGTTTGTATCATCTCACCCACATCCTCCCCCAGCTTGGCGCGCAGGTTGTGCACGTGCACATCGATGGCCTTCGGGCTCACCGCATGTTCGTTGCCATAGAGGCTGGCGATCAGGGAGCTGCGCTCAAACACCCGGTCCGGGCGCCCCAGCAACTGGCGCAAAATCTTGTATTCATGCGGCGTCAGTTCAACCGTCTCGCCCCGCACCCGGCAGGTTGGCTGAGCCCCATCCAGCGCGATCGGGCCGAATTTAAGCGTTTGTTCCGTGCCCGCTTGCCGCGCCGGACCGCGCCGCAAGATCGCTGCAATGCGAACCAGGAGCTCGCGCGGCGAAAAGGGCTTCACCATGTAATCATCCGCGCCGACGCCAAAGCCGCGCAGGATATCTGTTTCGTTGCCCAGGGCGGAAAGAAAGAGGATCGGCGTAACGCTGCCCGCCTCGCGCAGGGCCGCGGCGATCTCTGTGCCCGACTTGCTGGGCAGCATTACATCTAGAATGCAGATGTCGAAGCCGCCCTTTAGAGCATGGCTCAAACCCGTCTCGCCATCGCTTGCGGTGACAACATTATGGCCCGCGCTTTCCAAATAGGCGCTGAGAAGGTTGAGGATATTCTCATCATCTTCAACCACGAGTATCGATGTGGACGTTGTGATGTCTTTAAGCCCCAAACCATGCGTCTCCCAAAGGGGAGCGCAATCCTACTGCAGCTCGGCGAAAACCGCCAGGTGCGCGTGCCGGGCGCGCCGCCCCGTTGGGGTGGTTCGGGGCGGCGCGGCACCGTTTAAAGCGTCTACTGCTTCAGAAGATCTTCTCTGGAGGTGGCGAAGATCGTCTTCCAGTTGGCTTCGCCTTTGCGGATCACCGCTTCGGTGTTGCCCAAGAAGAGCTTGTTGTGGGCTGCATCGCTGCTGTTGAGATAGAGCTGGCCGTCAACAATCGCCCAAAGTTCCGGCTTGGTGGGAACCTTTTTGCCTTTGCTGGCGCCCGCAGAGCACCAACCGCCATAAGCGGGAGCATATTTGGCCGGATCAGCCTGGAATTTTGCTTGGTTTTCTGCAGAAGCAAAGTGCCAAGTGGCGCCTTGGTAGGTGGCTTTGAAGTCTGCAGAGCCTTTGGTGGGCTTGCCCACAGTGTGGTAGGCCACAACATCGTAACCGCCGACAACGGCTGCGTCAGCGACGTAGTGCTCATCGACCGCCAGAGCGCCGGAGACCGGCAGGGCAAAGACTGCAGCTGACAAGAGGGCAATCTTGGCAAACTTTTTCATTGAAGTGTTCCTTTAATGTGGTTGAGATGTGTCCGCGTTGACCCCGGCGTTTGCGCGTCGCACCAGCCGGATGAGGTTTTGATAAGGGGCAGAGATTTGGCCCCGGTTTGGCTAAAGTTAAGTTTTGGTTAGGCCGCGTTGGGCGCTGCCAGGGGCCAGGGAAAATCCATGAGTGCGTCAGTTAAGTTCATCGTGACCACCACGATCCACGCGCCGACGGAAGCGATCAGGCGGTTCGATGAGATCTCCGGCTGGACCCTCATCGTGGTGGGCGATCAGCGCACGCCCAGCGGCTACACCCTGCAAAACGGCATCTACCTCTCTCCTGAAGAGCAAGAGAAACTGGCGCCCGAACTCTCTGATCTGATTGGTTGGAACTGCATCCAGCGGCGCAACCTCGGCTTTGTCCTCGCGCTCAGCCTCGGGGGCGAGATCATCGCCACAGTGGATGACGACAATATCCCTTATGACGGCTGGGGCCAGGGCCTGATGGTGGGCCGCGAGGTTGAGCTGAAGAGCTTTGAGGCGCCCAATGGTTGCTTTGATCCGGTTGGTGCAACGGAGCACAGCCACCTGTGGCACAGGGGCTATCCCTTGCAGCTGCTCCAGAGCAGGAACTATGGAGCCCACGCGTCTCAGACGGTGCATGTGGATGTGCAGGCCGATTTCTGGAACGGCGATCCTGATGTAGACGCAGTTTGCCGCTTGGAACACAGGCCTGAGGTTGAGTTCGCTGCGGACACCTTCCCTTTTACCTCCGGCGCCATCAGCCCGTTCAACTCACAGAACACCTTTCTCAGCGCTGCGGCCCTGGCGCACTATTTCGTGCTTCCGGGGGTGGGACGGATGGACGATATCTGGGCCGCGTTCCATCTGCAATCGAAGGGCTTCCGGGTGGCTTATGGCGCACCGAGCGTCTATCAGGACCGTAATGCTCAAGATCTCACCCAAAACCTTAACGACGAGGTGCTCGGATATCAACAGAACGCTGCCCTGGTGGAGGCGATCAACGCAGGCACCTATGCCCCCCATGATTTCTGGCCCGAACGCACCGTCACGGCCTATGAAGCCTATCGCAGACGGGTGAGCCCATGATCTCCATCATCATTTGCGGACGCAACGACAATTATGGTGGCAACTTCAACGAACGGCTGTTCTCCACGGTTGATTATAACCTGGCCGAATTCCGCCGGCGCCAGATTGCTTTCGAATTGCTCTTTGTGGAGTGGAACCCGGTTGAGGGCACGCCGCTTTTGTCCGAGCAGATTTCCGAGCGCTACCCTGAAGCGCGCTGCTTTGTGATGGGCGAGCTGATCCACCGGCATGTCAGCGAGAACCGGCACATCAGCGTGTTTGAGTTTCATGCCAAGAATGCCGCGGCCAGACGGGCGCGGGGCGACTGGCTCTTGTTCACCAATCCGGACAATTACTTTGGCGATGAGGTGTTCGACTTCCTGCAGAAAGGCGAGCTTGACCCCCTCGCCTTTTACCGGGCCGCGCGTGTTCAAATCGACGGCTTTGAGGATATTGGTCAGCTCGACCTTGTTGACCCCTCTCCAGACGCCAAGCCCCCGTTTGGCGGTGCGGCGGGCGACTTCATCTTGTGTCCCAAAAAGGTGTTCGACCGCTTAGGCGGATACCGGGAAGACCTCGCCTTCTCAAACACCCACATGGACAGCATTCTCAACCGTCAACTGTATGAGGATCTGAAACAGACCTACAAGATTGGCCTGATCTATCACCTGAGGCATGCGCGCGACCAACACAGCATCCGGCGCATCGACTTCGACTTCGGCAAGGTGATCACGCCGCCCCAGCCAGATTACGGATTTGTGGAGGTGGTCGAGAAACAACTGGGCAGCCCGCAGATCGTTGAGTTGCTTCTGCCTGAGCATCTGGCCGCTGAGGCAAAGGTGAAGGCGCCGGTGGATCCCGTGGTGCCTGAATATCTGCGCCGCCAGCCGGAGCCCGGTCCCATCAAGCGCCTGTTCTCCAGGATGTTCAGAACCGCCTGATCAAGTGCTTCGCCGAAGTCGCACGTTTCCAGAAGATCTCAGCGTGGGCGGGTGGCGTGGGCGATGCGGAGCATGTTGGTGGCGCCAGGCGTGCCGAGCGGCAGGCCCGCCATGATGGCGATGCGCTCATTGGCGGCGGCAAAGCCTTCCTCAATGGAAATCCGCGCCGCGCGGTCCACCATATCGTCCTGATCGCGGGCATCGGCGGTCAAGACGCAATGAACGCCCCACACAAGCGCCAGACGGCGCCCTGTGGCGGGAATGGGGGTGAGCGCGATGATCGGCGTCTCCGGACGCTCACGGGCCGCTCTAAGGCCCGTGGAGCCGGTTGAGGTGTAGCAGACGATCGCCGCCAGATTGAGCGTCTCGGCCGCTGAACGCGCCGCTGCGGAGATGGCATCGGCCGTTGTGGGTTCCGGCTGCGGGCGCTGGGCATGGATGATCTGGGTGTAGTACGGGTCCTGCTCCACCTCGCGGGCGATCTTGTCCATCATGGCCACGGCCCGGTCGGGATAGGCGCCCATGGCCGATTCTGCAGAGAGCATGATGGCATCTGCCCCCTCGAACACGGCGGTGGAGACATCAGACACCTCAGCGCGCGTGGGCACCGGCGCTTCGATCATGGATTCAAGCATTTGCGTGGCCACCACCACCGGCGTGCCCGTGCGCCGGGCCGCCCGGGTCAGGCGCTTTTGCAGGCCCGGCACCTGTTCAATGGGCAGCTCCACGCCCAAATCGCCGCGGGCCACCATGATGCCGTCGGACTGCTCGATGATCTCATCGAGGTTCTTGAGAGCGGCCGGTTTTTCGATCTTGGCCATGATCGCCGCCTTGCCGGCGGTGATCTTGCGGCACTCGGCAATATCGTCGGGCCGCTGCACGAAAGAGAGCGCAATCCAGTCCACATCAAGGTTAAGCGCATATTCCAGATCGGACCGGTCCTTCGGGGTCAGCGGGGTGACCGGCAGGATGGTATCGGGCAGGCTGACGCCCTTGCGGTCGGACAGCTCGCCGCCATGGACCACTTTGGTTTTGATCGTCGTCTTGTTGGCTGACGTGACGAGCAGCTCCTGGCGGCCGTCATTGAGGAGCAGCCGGTCGCCCTTGCTGACGCCCTCGAAGATTTCCGGATGGGGCAGGAAGACCCGCTTTTGGTCGCCAGGGTTGTCCTTTGTGTCCAGTGTAAACGCATCGCCGTGCCTCAGCTCGATGCGCTCATTCTTGAAGGTGCCGATGCGGAACTTTGGCCCCTGAAGATCCACCAGGATGGAGATCGGGCGGCCCACCGCCTTTTCCACATCGCGGATGACTTGATAGAGCCGTTTCAGCTCATCCTGAGGGGTGTGGGACATGTTGATGCGGAACACGTCGGCTCCAGCTTCAAACAATGAGGTGATGGTCTCAGCCGTGTTCGAGGCCGGGCCAAGGGTGGCAACCACTTTGACCCTGCGCTCCCGCTTCACGTCAGGTCAGCTCCCGCCTTGAGCGTTGGAGGATCCGGATAAAGACACGGTCCAGTCGGGCTCTTCCTTGGTGTCCACCTCGAAAAAGCCGGTTTGCTGGAAACCACGGGCGGCGCATTCCTTGATGCCGCGGATGGTGAACAGCTTATCGCGCGTGCACAGCTTGGCCGTGCCGCCCCAAGTTCCGCCTTTGTCATAGTCGATGGCGTAAATGTAGTAATACCGCGCCGTTAGGCCGCCTTTGAGCAGGGTTTCACAGGAATGCGGGCCCACGTTCCACCAGCCTTCGCTGGCCCAGCCTTTCAGGTCGCGATAGCCTACGGCCACGCCCACCCGGCTGTCGGTGTTGTTACAGAGTTTCAGGTCAGCCGATGCAGGCGTGCTGAACAAACCAACCCCCGAAAGAAGGGTGGCCGCCACAAGAAGCTTCACTGATGACCTAATTGCCATTTAAGCCGACGTCCCACTCAACAACCAGGTTAGATAACCCGATTCGCACCCAACCGCGCCACCTTACCATCGGTTCGTGCAAGATTGACAGCATTTATGACCCCTGTAGCGCAAATCTCACAATAAAATCAAGCCAGCTTCGTGATTTAAGGTTTCTATTAAAGCTCAACATTTCCACTGAAAATTGCCCGCTGGTCAAATCTCAAAGGTGGTTCTTTGGCGCGCCCGGTCTTATAGTCTCGCGATGCTCGAAAGTCAGACCCATACCCAATCCACGCCAGAGGCGCGTCAAGCCCGTGCCGATGAGGGCTATCCTCCGTTCGAATTCATACCCGGTGACGAGAGCGCAGGTCTCCTGCTTCTGTGTGATCATGCAACCAACGCCCTGCCGCCGCAGTACGGCACCCTTGGGCTGCCGGAGGAACAGCTGGCGCGCCACATTGGCTATGATATTGGCGTGGAAGCGGTCACGCGGCGCTTGGCTGAGAAGCTGAATGCGCCCGCGCTGATGACGCGCTTTTCGCGGCTGCTGATTGACCCCAACCGGGGGCGGGATGACCCGACCTTGATCATGCGCCTGTCGGACGGGGCGGTGGTGCCCGGCAATGCCTATATTGACGAGGCTGAGCGCGAGCACCGCAAGCAGACCTATTACGACCCCTACCACACGGCGGTGACGGAGATTTTGGACCGCATGCACGTGGGCGCCCGCACGCCGGTGGTGTTCTCCATTCACAGCTTCACCCCCAATTGGCGCGGGGCGGACCGGCCCTGGCATGTGGCCATTTTGTGGGATCAGGATGGGCGCCTGCCCCTGCCTCTCATTTCTGCGCTGGAAGCGGAGGGCGATCTGGTGGTCGGCAACAACGAGCCCTATACCGGCGAGTTGGAAGAAGACACGCTCAACAAGCATGGCACCAAGCGGGGCTTTGCTCATGCGCTGGTTGAGGTGCGCCAGGACCTG
>JBCDIP010000124.1:0-7703 GCA_038748855.1 Pseudomonadota bacterium | reverse complement strand
CTCTCCTTTAGGTCAGACGTCAGATGATGGGAGGTCAGCGGACGTTCAGCACCGATGTGCGTGCGCCCCGGACCACCGCGTTGGTCACCGAACCATAGAACAATCGTTGAAGCTTCGTAAGATGATGGTTCGTCACCACGATGAGGCGAGAGCTGCTGCCATGCCGGATGATCTGTTCGGCCGGATCCCCCACGCCCACCTTCGTGGCGTCAACCTTGATCTTCATGGCCTTCAGCGCGGCCGCCGCATTGGCCGCCCGCTCTTCGGCCAGGGGTTTCTCCTCCTTCGTGCGGGCAACCGAGAAGATCGTGATCGGCTCCTTGGCAAAGTGCGCCAAGACGCCTGCCTGCTTCACTGAGTCGGTGGCCATGGCGGTGCCGTCGGTGCAGATGAAAAAACCCTTTTTGCGATCTCCCGGCCGGGCGATCATCACCGAACATGGCGCTAAGGTCATGATCTTCTGGTCCACACCAGCATCGAACACCGAGCGCAGCTCACCGCGCCATCTGGACGGCTCACCCAGAATGATCAGATTGTAGGGACCCAATTCATATTGGTCGAGAATACCGGCGGCCACATCCGGCGCCGTCTTCAGCTTCAGCACCACACTGCGCCCGTCCGCATGGCGGTACTCCACCTTGTTGTCGCCAACGGGATCGTTCCAAGTGTCGGTGTGGGAGGCCTCGGTCTCCCATTTCTCCGGGCTGAAACCCATTTCGTCCAATAACTGTACGGCATAGTTGAGGTACTTGATGCCGGGCAGGTCAAGCCCCCACTCCAGCATGTTCTCACGCGCAACCCGCACTTGCAGACCACCTGAACGCAGGCCTTGATCGATAGCCCGCACATAGAGGATGATAATGTCCACCTCTTTGCGGCCACCAAAGCGGGCGGCCATGCGCACCGCTTCATAAGAGGCGTCCGAGCCATCCACGCAGGCGAGAATCCGGAACCGGTTGCGCCGCTTCTCGCGAAGCTCTTCCGCCTCGCGCCGGGCATCCTCAATGGTCCTGCCATTCCCTCGTCTTGTTCGTCCGCGTGCCATATGAGTTCAGATAGGGTGTTATTCCAGCAAGGGCCAGTAGAAGTCGGCCGCCACCAGCAAAATAATGGTGGAGACCACGGCCATGCGCCAGCCGACTTTCAGAAAGTCGGTCGTCTTAAGATAGCCGGAGGCATAAACGATTGTGCAGGCCGGTGTGCCCACAACCGTGAGGTAGGCAAAGGCTGAGGAGACCGCGGTGATGAAGCCGAGAATGATCGGGCTCTCGCCGGACACACTCGCCATCTTCAAAACAATCGGACCGAGCACGGCAACCGCTGCACCGTTCGACATGGTGTTCGTCACCCCAGTGGTGAGGACCGAAACGGCAGCCCAAAGGCCAAGGCCCTCGTTGGCGCCTAAGGGTTCCATATATGACAGGAAGGTCACCGCCACCCATTCGGCAGCGCCGGTCACCTTCATCTCAACGCCCAGAGAAATGGCCGCCGCATAGAGCAGCACCACGCCCCAGTTCACACCGGCGTTCAAGTCTTCCCAGCGCACCAGCCCGGCGACCAGGAACGCAGCGGCGCCCATGATCGCAACCGTGCCCATGCCCAAATCCTGAGACAGGAAGATCCAGCCCATCAGCACCCCGAAAAAGATGAAGATGGCCACCCAGTCACTCGGGTGCAGCGGGCCCTGGCCCTCCACCTGCACCCGCAGTTTGGCCACCGCCCGGCCAAGTGTCCGGTATTCAGGCTTGAAGGTGAAGAACAAGATCGCCGTCACCACCGGCAGCTGCAACAGGAACATGGGATAGGCGTAGACCATCCAGCGCACGTAATCGACGATGAACTTCTGGGTTTCCGGATTGGTGGGATCAAAGAAGAACTCTTTCCAGTAGCCGATCATGATGGCGTTCCGGGCCCCGCCTGAGGGCGTGCCGATACCGGCCACCGAGCAGCCATAAGAGATCGAAAACAACAGCACCGCGGCAAGGCCGGCCACCTTCTTGGGATTGGTGGAGGTGAGCGTAATCAGCGTGATGCCCACCGGCAGCATCATGGCGGCAACGGTGTGCTCGCCCACGAACGAGGCCAGAATGCCGGACACCACGGAGATACCGAAACAGATGTTGATGGTTTTGGTCCCGGTCATCCGCACGATGAACCAGGCAATGCGTTTGTCGAGCTGCTGCTTGACCACAGCCACGGCCAACATGAGCGAGCCCATGATGAAGAGGACGGAATCCGTCATCAGCGTCTTGGCCACTTTGGTGGAATCCAAACCGAGCAGAACCACCTGCCCCACAATGATCAACAGCGCCACAGTGGGCAAAGGCACCGGCTCGGTGATGAACAAGATGGTGGCCACCACCGACATCACCAGCACAATATGGGCTTCGCGCGACATGCCCTCAGCCTCAGGCAAGGCCAAGAGCGCCGCCCCGATAATCAGGGCCAGAAAGAACCAGCGCTTTTCCCAAAAATAATAGAGGTTGACCTGCTGACGCATGACAGCAAGTCGCTGATACCCCTGTCGGCGAACCTTAGAGGACCAGTCGTGCGATATGTCTCGAGCCCTGAGACTGTCAGTGACCAGGCTGACTGTGCTCACTACTTTCAGCTCCCCAGCTTGCGCGCATGACAGCCTCTCATGATCATGATAGACGTCACCCGCAGAGTGCCCTCCCCCGGTCGGAGAGCGCGATGCCATCAACTGACAGCGTTACGTCTCCGCAACCAAATTTGAGGTTACCCCATGTCTCAGCTCGACACCGTTTTGTCCCGCATCGACCAGAACATGGAGCAAAGCATCGAACGGTGGTTCGAACTGCTCAAAATTCCCAGCATCTCGACAGACTCAGCCTATAAGGATCACTGCCTTGAAGCTGCTGACCTTTTGAAGAACACGCTGCAGGAGATCGGTTTTGAGGCGGCAGTGCGCCCCACATCCGGCTTGCCCATGGTGGTAGGCCATCATGTGCCGGATCAACTTCCAGCCGATGCACCTCATGTGCTCTTCTATGGTCATTACGACGTCCAGCCCGCAGACCCATTGGAGAAATGGAACACGCCACCGTTTGAGCCGGCGCGCGTTACGGGAGAGGACGGCATTGAAAAGGTATACGCCCGTGGAGCCGCCGACGACAAGGGCCAATTGATGACGTTTCTCGAAGCCAGCCGTGCGTGGATGGAAACGGCGGGCCATTTACCGGTTAAGGTAACCATCCTGGTTGAGGGTGAAGAGGAATCCGGCTCCCCGTCGTTGGACGCTTTTCTGGAAGAGAACAGCGCAGAATTGAGCCGCGATGTGGCTTTGATCTGCGACACCAATATGTGGGACAAAGACACCCCCGCCATCACCACCCGCCTGCGCGGGATTATGCATGATGAAATTACGGTGATCGGCCCATCGCGCGATCTGCACTCTGGTCTTTACGGAGGCGTTGCCCGCAATCCGATTCGGGTTCTCTCGCGTATCGTCGCCTCGCTGCATGATGATGACGGCACGATCATGGTGCCCGGCTTCTATGACGGGGTGGCCATGTGACCGATGCGACCCGCGCCCAATGGGAGGACTTGAAGTTCCCCATGGAAGAGTTCTTGGGCGAAGTGGGCCTCAGTGTTCCGGCAGGCGAGCAGTCTTACCCGGCGCTCGAGCAGCTTTGGGCGCGTCCCACATGCGATGCCAACGGCATCATCGCCGGCTACACCGACGAGGGCACCAAGACAGTGATCCCCTCGCGCGCCACAGTGAAACTCTCTTTCCGCCTGGTGCCCGGCCAGGACCCCTTGGCCATCCGCGAAAAACTGCGCGCCTTTGTGCGCGCCCAACTGCCGGACGACTGTGAGGTGGAGTTCATGAACTTCGGCGCCGGCACGGCTCTGGAAGTGCCGCTGGACGATCCGCATCTGCAAAAGGCGGCCGCTGCCATGGGCAATGAGTTCGGCAAAGAGACCGTGCTTATGGGCAACGGAGCCTCCATCCCGATCGCCACCAGCTTTAAAGAGACGCTTGGGATGAACTCGCTGCTGATCGGTTTCGGGCTCAACGATGATTCCATCCACAGCCCCAACGAGAAGTACAACATGCCGAGCTTCGTTCATGGCACCCGCTCCTGGGCCCGCATCCTTGAGGCGCTGGCAGCGTAAACCCGTTAAGCCATGGAACATGTCGGCTCAGGCCTGCTGCTGAAGCAGATGATCATAGGCGCTCTGGCGGTGTCCGCCACGGTGGCCATCCATGCGGAGATCCTTGGTCTCCTCACGCGCCGCCTGCCCTGGCTGGTGAACCTTTCCCACCATTGGCCACAGCGAGTCGCTGATACCGGGCTCATCGTCATCGCCGTGCATGTCATCTTAGGCGCGCACACTTTGGAGGTGTTCCTGTGGGCCCTGGTGCTGCTCATGACGGGCGCGGTGGAGGGTCTTGAGCCGGCGGTCTACTTTTCCCTTGTGTGCTTCACAACTCTGGGCTTCGGCGACATCACGCTGCCGACGGAGTGGCGCTTCCTCTCAGCGATCTTGGGTGCAAATGGGTTCCTGCTGTTCGGCTGGAGCACGGCCTATATGGTCGAGTTCATCCGCCAGACCCGGTAAGCGCAAACTCATGGAGATCTTCAACGCCACTCAGAGCTTCACCCTGCCCGCTCATCCGGGAAAGGCACAGCAGGTCCGCCAGGCGATCCGCGCCCTGCTGGAGTTCCACAAGGCAGACCCCATCACGCAGGAAGGAGACGGCTTCACCTTCGCCATCCCCACATTCATGCTCTCAAGCCGCAACAAGCCGCTGCACCGGTTCTCAGGCGGAACCATTACGGTTGCAGACACGGACAATGATGAGGTCGAGGTCACCCTATCTGCCCGCCTCTCGCCCATGAACATTTTCGGGTGTGTGGGCGCCGTCGTGGTGGGCGTGATGTTTGCCTTTGTGATACTCAACCATCCGGAGGTCTCGTCCTGGTGGTCACTCGCCGCAGTCGCCGCCGGACCGGTGTTTGCCTATACCGCTAAAGACCAGTCCGTCACCCGTGCCATGACGGCGCTGCTGGAAGCTGCAGCTTTAGCGGGCGGTCCAAAGACTTAAAGCGTCTCGTGCACCGTCGTCTCGACGGTCCCCGGCAGAGACACCTCCAGCAGTTCCAGATCGCTTGAACAGTTCCTGTATTCGGTCTTCATGCCGGGCGGGATGACGAACGCGTCGCCAGCGATGAGGTCCTGAGCAGCACGCCCCTCCCCGGCCAGGGTCATGGTCCCATCCATCACGAAGCTGAAGAGAATATCCGTTGCGTGGCTGGTCACAGGCGGGGCGGCGCCATTGCCTTTGAACTTGGCCACTTCCACCCCGGCCACATCTTTGGTCGCCTCGGCAATGCCCGTGTTGCGCGCTTCAAACCCGGGCAGCCGCCAAGGGCCCCAAGTGGCCTCGGCGACCTTGTGATGGCAAAAGCGCTGACCTTGAAACTCGCGGTCCGGGTTCACCGAGCCGTTGGGCAACTCCATATTGTGCTCAATGGTGGTGACGTGCTCTGCCGGCACACAGATCTCGATCACCTGCAGATCATCGGAGGATTCCAGCACCCGGTGGCGGATCTCCGGCGGTTGGATCACGCAGTCACCTGCGCCCAGAATGAACGGCGGGCCCTGGTCCTCATAGACCAGCCGCACCCAGCCCTTGTAGCAGAAGATCAGCTGAAACCCGACCGTGTGATAATGCACCATGTCGGGCACCGGACCGCCATCTGGAATACGGATGTGAGAGGCAATGATACTGCCGCCCAAGCGGTCAGGGATGAGGTCGCGGTAGTGCATGCCCGCCCGCCCGATCACCCATGGCGCCTGATCCTGAAGCCGGCGCACCACGAAGGCATGCTGCGTTTCCGGCATCACCATGGGCGGATCAGCGTCCACAAGCTCAATGCGTGTGCCGTTGGGTGCGGTGAGCTCCAATGCTCCATCTGCGAAAGACGCCGGGTCGTGACACAGGAGGCGAAGGGTCCCCGGCGCCTCGGCCGCACCGCGCTCCAACCTCAGGCACACCCCATGGCCCGACAGCACCGCCACCGCCGGGTCATCTGCTGGAAAGATGGACTCCAACCGGAACCCCAGCTGCTTGGTAAAGAACGGCAGATCGTCTTTCAGATCTTGGGTTGGGAGCCTGATCTCAGCGCCCGCAATGGCGCTGGCCGGATCAGGTGTTGCTGCATCGCTCATGGTCTGGGGTCCGTTTACGTCGATAGCCCGTTGCTCCGGGCCATGCTTCCTGGCTAAGTGAACGATACACCGTCCGGCCTAAGGGGAGTACGAGAAATGTCGACGCAGCCTGAACCCGCCCGCGATCTGATCGGCTACCGAAACGCCCCGCCCAAGGCCGATTGGCCGAACGGCGCGCGCATCGCGGTGAACTTCTGCATCAATTACGAAGAGGGTGCGGAGATGTGCATCCTCAACGGAGATGAGCGCTCAGAAGTGCGCGTCTCCGATGTGGCGGTGGAGGCCCGCTATGGCGCCCGCGATCTCAACATTGAATCCAGCTACGAATATGGCGCAAGGGTCGGCTATTGGCGCCTCTTGCAAGCCTTCACCGATCGCGGCCTCGCGGGCACGGTCAACCTTGTGGGTGTCGCCGGCAAGGCCAACCCCCATGCCCTGGACGCCATGATCGAGGCCGGGTTCGACCTGCAGCTCCATGGTTGGCGCTGGATCGATTATCACACCCTGGAGGAAGACGAGGAGCGCGAGCACATTGCAAAGGGCGTGGAGCAGGCGGTGCGGCTCACCGGCGAACATCCCCTCGGCTATTACGCGGGTCTGCCCAGCATCAATACCCGCCGGCTCGTGGTGGAAGAAGGCGGCTTCCTCTATGACAGCGACACCTATTCAGACGACCTGCCCTACTGGACCCACGATTTCGGCAAGCCCCATCTGGTGCTGCCCTATTCTCTCGACACCAATGACAGCCGCTTTGCCCGCAAGGAAGGTTATGAGGTGGGAGCAGATTTTGTGACCTACATCTCAGATGCGTTCGACTGCCTCTATGCAGAAGGCGCCGCGGCACCCAAGATGCTGACCGTGGGTCTCCATGCCCGCTTGCTGGGGCGGCCGGGGCGTATTGGGGCGCTCCATAAGATCCTCGATCATATGCTGGCGCATGAGGATGTGTGGATCTGCAAGCGCGGGGACATCGCCAAACATTGGGCGGAGCGGCATCCTTTTGCCAAATGACCCGCGTGCTTGCGAATGCGAGCACCTTCTCAGCCAAGCGAAAGGGGAGAGCTATGGGCCCTCGCGTTCGCAAGGGCGCCTACTCCTTCGGCGGAATAATGTAGCTGAACTGCGCCCACAAAGATTCCCACACCAGATCCGGCTCCTCCAGCGGGCGGAAGGTCACCGAACTCAGCAAATACTCATGCCCCGGCTTGGCCGCCACCACCACGCGGCCCTCTTGGTCTGTGCGCAGCTTCTCAATGCTGACCTCACCATCCGGAGCTCGGACGAAGACCTCAACTTGCGCATCGGCCTTGGGCTTTTGCTGATAGAGCAGTTGGAACGGCACGCCTCCCGACACATCGTCTGCGTAGGGGCTGAGGCCGGCAACGAACTCTGTCTCCATCCCGGTTCCCGCATCCCGGCCCAGGCCATGCTCCACCGCCACCAGGCACTTGGCAAAGCGGATGAAGCGTTCGCGAAAACCTTTCTCCGGAAGCCCCCGCTTG
>JBCDIP010000123.1:0-7706 GCA_038748855.1 Pseudomonadota bacterium | reverse complement strand
CGCGACAAGCCAAGATCGCCGAAATGGTGCGCGACCAGAAAGTCCTAACGGTGGACGCCCTGGCCGCGTCGTTTGAGGTCACCACCCAGACGATCCGCCGCGATGTGATGGCCGTGTGCGACATGGGATTGGCGCGGCGCCGGCATGGACGCATCGAAGCGCTTGGCGATGATCTGAACCTTTCCTTTGAGGCCAGGCGGGTTCTCAACTTTCGGGCCAAACACAGCATTGGCCGCCTGGTGGCGCGGGAAGTCCCGGAAGGCGCATCCATCGCGTTCAGCATCGGCACAACGCCGGTGATCGTCGCCGAAGCGCTGCTGGAGCACCGCGACCTGACGATCGCCACCAATAATCTGCATCTGGCGCTTGTGGCCTCCCAGAACCCGGGCATCAGGATCCATGTGCCCGGCGGTGAGCTCCGGCATGGCGATTTCGACATATTGGGCCGCGAGGCCACGGAGTTCTTTTCCAGGTTCAAGTTCGATATCGGGATCTTCGGGGTCGGCGGTGTGGATGAAAACGGCGCCCTGCTAGATTTCTCAGATGACGAAGTTCAAGTGCGCCAGACGATCCTGGACAATTCTATCGCCTCATTCCTGGTGCTCGACCACCGCAAGTTTGGGCGAAGAGCCCTTGTGCGGGGTGGACATGTGCGTGAGACCACGCGCATCTTCTGTGATCGGCCGCCTGAGGCCGCTTATCTCGACGCGCTGAAGGAGGCCGACATCACATACGCATCTGCCCTTAATGGAAGCTCTGATGAGTGAAATCAGCGTTCATAATCTGGCCAAGAGTTGGGGTGATTCCCACGCTGTGCGGGATGTTTCGTTCACCGTGCCGGAAGGCTCGCTGACGGTGCTGCTTGGCCCGTCCGGCTGCGGCAAGTCCACGACGCTGCGCCTGATTGCCGGGCTTGATGATGTCAGCAGTGGCAAGGTGCTCATCGCCGGCCAAGACGTGACCGGCTCCCCAGCCTCCAAGCGCAACATCTCCATGGTCTTCCAGTCCTACGCGCTCTTTCCGCATTTGAGCGTGGCTGAGAACATTCTGTTCGGTCTCAAGGTGCGCCGCACGCCCAAGGCCGAGCGCGAACAGAAGCTGAAAGAGACCGCCGATCTTCTGGGCCTGTCCGCCTTGTTGGAACGCAAGCCCGCACAGCTCTCCGGCGGTCAGCAGCAGCGGGTGGCTCTTGGCCGGGCGGTGATCTCGGGACGACCGGTCTGCCTGATGGATGAGCCGCTCTCCAACCTCGACGCCAAGCTGCGCCATGAGATGCGCATTGAGCTGCGCGCGCTTCAACAGAAGTTGGGGCTGACCATGGTCTATGTGACCCACGATCAGGTCGAGGCCATCTCCATGGCCGATCAGATTGTGCTGCTGAACAACGGACTGATTGAGCAGGCGGCAACGCCTGTTACCATCTACCGCGAGCCGGCAACAATGTTCACCGCACAGTTCATTGGCACGCCGCCTATGAACATCCTCTCCTTGGAGGTGAAGGGCGGTAATCACTGCCTCGCGGGCACAAACCAGGTTGTGTTGCCAGGCGGCGGCGCCGAAGCCACCCTCGGTTTACGGCCAGAAGATATCACGGTTGCCGACGATGGCATCGCAGCTGAGGTGCGCTCAGTGGAGTTCTTGGGTGCTGACGCCCTGGTGGATTGCGCGTTGGGCGACAATGAGATGACCGTGCGCCTGGCCGGCGCCAGAACGCCTGAGGTGGGTGAGACGCTCCCCCTCAGCTGGACGGCCGAGGCACAGCACTTTTTCCAGAAAGATACCGGCCTGCGCCGGACAGAGCTTGGCGACGGGGCGGCTGAGGCATCGCCGCACTCGCGCGAAGGGCAGGGAGGCGTTGGCGCCTCTGATAACTCAACCCCATCCGTCAAAAGAGAGGATGCGAAATGAACAGGCTTTTAAAGAAACTCTCCGGTGCCGCCCTTGCGGCCGCCAGTTCGATTGCCATTGCCGGCTCAGCGCTCGCCGTTGACCTGCAGTTCTACTTTCCCGTGGCTGTGGGCGGAAAGGCGGCCCAGACTATTGAGGCCCTTACCGCCGACTATGTGAAAGCCAATCCCGGCGTGAAGATCGATGCCGTCTATTCCGGCAGCTACCAGGACACGGTCACCAAGGCGCTCACTGCAGCTAAGGGCGGCAAACCTCCGCAGCTTTCGGTGATCTTGTCGGTGGACATGTTCACCCTCATCGACGAGGACGTGATTGTGCCGTTCGATGGTCTGGTTACATCTGATGAAGACAAGGCCTGGATGAAGTCCTTCTACCCGGCCTTCATGGAAAACAGCCAAACCGGCGGCAAGACCTACGGCATTCCGTTCCAGCGCTCCACGCCGGTTCTCTACTGGAACAAAGACGCCTTCAAGAAGGCAGGTCTTGACCCCAACACACCGCCTTCCAACTGGGAAGAGATGGTCGCGATGGGCAAGAAGCTCACCGTGAAGGATTCCAGCGGCAACGTCACCCAGTGGGGTGTGCGCATTCCGTCTTCCGGCTTCCCATACTGGCTTTTCCAAGGCCTGACCACCCAGAACGATGTGGTTCTGGCCAACAGCGACGGCAACCAAACCAACTTCGACGATCCGAAAGTGGTGGAAGCGCTGACCTACATGGTGGATCTCTCCAAGAAGCACGGCGTGATGGCGCCGGGCATCATTGAGTGGGGCTCCACGCCGAAGGCTTTCTTTGAAGGGCAGACGGCCATGATGTGGACCACCACGGGTAACCTGACCAACGTGCGCAACAACGCGCCGTTCGAGTTCGGTGTGGCTATGCTCCCGGCCAACAAGCGCCGCGGCGCGCCCACCGGCGGTGGCAACTTCTACATCTTCAAGGACTCAACAGACGAGCAGAAGAAGGCCTCAGTTGATTTCGTGAAATGGATCACAGCGCCTGAACAAGCAGCCCGCTGGACCATCGCAACGGGCTATGTGGCCCCGCGTCCGGACGCTTGGGATACGCCTGCCATGAAGGAATATGTGAAGGACTTCCCGCCGGCTCTGGTCGCCCGTGACCAGTTGGAGCATGCGGTGGCAGAACTCTCCACGTTCCAGAACCAACGCGTCACGCGCATTTTCAACGATGCGCTTGAAGCGGCCATCACCGGCAAGAAAGAACCGGAAGCTGCCCTGAAAGAGGCCCAGAAGAAGGCCGATGCGGTGTTGAAATCATACCGCTAACCGTCGGGGATCCCGGCCGGTCCGCCCCACCTCCGGGGGCGGACCGCAACCGGACCGGTTTGGGGAGTTTGCCGCAATGAGATCACAGATGAACTGGGTGCATGCCTGGCTGCTGCTCAGCCCTGCGCTGCTGCTGCTGTTTGCCTTCACGCATTACCCGGCTGTGATCACCTTTGTGGACAGCTTCTTCTCCACCCCGCGCGGCCAACGGCCGGCGAAGTTTGTGGGGATGGACAATTACGAGCAACTGCTGAACGACGATGTGTTCTGGCAGGTGCTGTGGAACAACTTCCTCTATGCCATTGGAACCGTTCCGCCCTCTATCGCCTTGGCCATTGTCATGGCGCTCTGGGTGAACTCCAAGATCGTCGGGCGGCCGCTGGTGCGCATGGCCTATTTCGCGCCGACCGTTTTACCGTTGATCGCCGTGGCCAATATCTGGCTGTTTTTCTATACGCCCGGTTTTGGCTTGATCGACCAGATCCGTGGGATCTTCGGCTTGCCCCATCAGAACCTCATCGGCGAGACCGACACGGTCCTCTGGGCCATGATGGCGGTTGCGGTCTGGAAGGAAGCCGGGTTCTTCATGATTTTCTATCTGGCGGCGCTTCAGGCCATCCCGCCTGATTTGCGCGAAGCCGCTGAGATTGAAGGAACGGACGCCTGGACCTACTTCCGGCGCATCACCTTCCCGCTGCTGATGCCGACCACGCTGTTTGTGATGGTGAACGCCACAATCAACGCGTTCCGCCTGATCGACCATATCTTCGTGATGACCAATGGCGGGCCGGACAATGCCAGCTCGCTTCTGCTGTTCTACATCTACGAGACGGCCTTCAAATATTGGGACACCGCCTATGGCGCGACCTTAACGGTGGTGCTGCTGGTGTTGTTGAGCGTTTTGGCCATCGGGCAGTTCTTCTTCTTTGACAGAAAGGTGCACTACCGATGATTGCGGCCGCATCACGTCTGTCCTTCGACCGCGTCTTGAACGCTTCGGCAGCTTGGATTTTGGCTATTCTGTGGATGTTGCCGCTGCTCTACGCCATCTGGACGGCGTTTCATCCGGCCGCCTACGAGGCGCGGTTTGACCTGTTTGCCCCGGTCACTTTGGAGAATTTCGGCAAGGCCTGGAACGCAGCGCCGTTTGCCCGGTATTTCCTCAACACCTTCATGCTGGTCACCTCGATCCTGGTGGCGCAGTTCATCTTGTGCACCTTAGCCGCCTTCGCTTTTGCCCGTTACGATTTCCCCGCCAAGAACCTTCTGTTTGCCCTGGTCCTTCTGCAGCTTTTGGTGATGCCGGACATTCTCATTGTTGAGAACTACAAGACCATGCGCGCGTTGGGCCTGGTGGACACCATTCTGGCCATCGGGCTGCCTTACATGGCCTCAGGCTTTGGCATCTTTCTGTTGCGCCAAACCTTTATGACGATCCCGCGCGAGTTGGACGAGGCCGCCCGCATTGAAGGAGCCGGACCGCTGACCGTGCTGTGGAAGGTCTATGTGCCATTGGCCAAGCCGGTCTATCTGGCCTACGGGCTGGTGTCCGTCAGCCATCACTGGAACAACTTTCTCTGGCCGCTGATCATCACCAATTCGGTGGAGACCCGGCCTGTCACCGTGGGCTTGAGCGTGTTCGCAGCGATCGATTCCGGGATCGAATGGTCCGTGATCAACGCCGCCACCCTCATGACGTCAGGGCCCTTGCTCATAGCGTTTCTTCTGTTCCAGAGGCAATTCGTCCAGAGCTTCATGCGCGCCGGCATCAAGTAGCCAAAATTCTCGCAAGATCAGCGCTTTAGAGAAAAGCACGCATCAGCTGCCCGGCTGGCATGCTGGGTGCAAGGTTGTCCTCAGAACCAAGCCGAGCTGAACCACATTGGTACACCTTTTCCCGTGGTGAGGCGCTGCGTGCACTCAAGAACAGTCTGGAGACGGCCCATGTTAACCAGAGCGAGATACCTCATTCTTCCCGCCATGCTGGGCGCTGCGCTGATCGCGCTGCCGCCCGCAGCCAATGACGCGAGAGCTTGGGACTCCGGGCACGGTGGCCATGGCGGCCATGGCGGCGGTGGCGGCCACGGTGGTGGCGGCGGTGGCAACGGCGGTAATGGAGGGGGCAGCGGTAACGGCGGCGGCGCCGAAGGGGGAGGCGGCCGTGTGGGCTCGCTGATCCACGATTGTGCCGAAGGCTCCTATCAGTTCTGGTGCCGCAATAAACACTTCAAAGTGCGCAAAGGCGGAGGCCACTACAAAGCCTCACGCAAACGCGTGCGCGTGCACTACAAACAGCACGCTGTTGCCGAACACTACGAATACGCACCCGCCAAGAAGGTGGTGGTGTATGAGCCGCACGTGGTCTACGAGCCCAAGGTGGTTTACGAGAAAAAGGTCGTCCACAAGGCTCGGGTGATCAGGAAGCGCAAAGACTACATCAAACCCGAGTACCATGCTGCTCCGCGCCCCTACCATGCGGAAGGACCGGTTATGACCACCGAAGAGACCGTGCACAGAGACTTCGATGGGCATGGAGTGTTGGTCTACAAACCCGTGAACCGCCGCGCCCGGCATAAGGCCAAGCGGCGCCACAAGCATTATGGGGCGCATAAACGGAAATACAGCCACAAGCGCTATCACAAGCGCCGCAAGGCCCACAGCCGCAAGCGGTATGCTGCGCCGCCGGTTCTGCCAGCCTATCAGGGCGAGCCGCACTACAGCTACGGCACGCATCAGCCCAAAACGGTTTACATCATAAAGCGCCGGCGCACCGGTCCGATCCACAAGAAGGTCCCGCTGTTCGGCTCAAAGAAATCCTATCGTCACAAGGTCTATCGCAAACACCGCCGGTGCTCGTCACCATGCGGCTACGTAAAACACTAAAAACAATAAGCGCAGTGACGTACTAAACGCCCAAAAGCCTCCACGGGCGTGGCCGGTCCATTGGACCGGCCATTTTTTTTAACCGGATGCGGCCGCGCGGCTGGCAATATAGAGAGCAAGAGCGGCCGCGTTCGACACATTGAGGCTCTGGATGGCGCCGGGCACCTGGATGTTGGCCAGCCGGTCGCAGGTCTCCCGGGTTTTGTGGCGAAGGCCCTTCCCCTCAGCGCCCAGCACGAGGGCAACCCGCGCCTGATCTTTGACGCACGTCTCAAGATCGTCCTCCGCCTCACTGTCCAGCCCAATGCACGGCACCCCATTGGCCAATAAGGTTTCGATGGCCTTGGCGAGGTTGGTCACCTTGGCAATCGGCACATGCTCCAGGCCGCCGGAGGCAGACTTCGCCAGAACGGCCGAAGCGCCGGGGCTGTGCCGCGCCGTCATCACCAGGCCTGCTGCCGCGAATGCTGTGGCCGAACGCAAGACCGCGCCCACATTGTGGGGATCGGTGATCTGGTCGAGCACGACAATCGGCCCGGGCCGTTCCAGAATGTCCTGAAGGTCGACCGGGGGCAGGGGGCTGGTTTTCAACAAAAGGCCCTGATGAACCGCATCCGGCCCGGTCTGGCGCGTAATGTGCCCAGTGGGCACGATTTCGCTGGGCACCTTGGCAGCGCGCAGAACCTCGTCAAACCGCTTGGCGGCGTTCTCTGTCAAGAACAGGCACTCATTGCGCCTTTTGGGATTCTTCAGGGCCTCCAAAACCGTATGTTGGCCGTACAGCCACTCAGCTTCCTCTGGCCCCGAAGGGCCGCGGCTGCGGGGTTTGTTGCTGCCGCGGCGTTTGCGGTCTGGCCGGCTCCGGTCTCGCGGGGCCGGGCGGCTTTTCTTGTTTCTGGTCATGGGTGCGCTTATATGCCGGTAAGCGTGATCCAACAAGATTCACCGCACCACACTTTTTTCGCAGAAATACATAGATTTACGGTTGACATAGACCAGATTGCTTATCATAAAGCCGCGGATGTAGCTTGGGCTCCGTGTCCGGGCCAAACGTCGTGCGCGCAACATACCAGTAATACATATTGAGATTTGCTGATCCTGGAGGAGTGCCCGAGTGGTTAAAGGGGACGGGCTGTAAACCCGTTGGCTATGCCTACGTTGGTTCGAATCCAACCTCCTCCACCATCGGCTATCTATTTGAGTAAATTGGTATTTTAAGAGTGTACGAGGCGAAGCCGGAACGGTGGATGCGAACAGGGATTTGAGGCAGGGCATATTGGAAAGCCGAGGTGTCAGTAGAATTTGAGGGCGGGTGTAGCTCAGTGGCAGAGCAGAAGCCTTCCAAGCTTACGACGAGGGTTCGATTCCCTTCACCCGCTCCAGTCTGCCCTTCAAGTGCCAAGGTGAGTACCAAAGGTCCCGCATTGACCACCCCGGCGGCAGTCTGTGGGCTTTGAGAGTTGACAGTTTAAGAAACGAGACGTGACGAAAATAAGGACCGGTTCGAGAAATGGCCAAAGAGAAGTTTGAACGTACAAAACCGCACTGTAACATTGGCACGGTCGGCCATGTTGACCATGGCAAGACGACGCTGACGGCTGCGATCACGAAGGTTCTGGCAGAGCAGGG
>JBCDIP010000122.1:0-7732 GCA_038748855.1 Pseudomonadota bacterium | reverse complement strand
CCGGGTGCCCGCCTTTGAGCGGGTGAAGGTGGTCAATTCCTGGGTCGGGCACTATGCCTTCAACACGCTGGACCAAAACGCCATCATCGGGCCTCATACGGAGGTGAAGAACTTCATCTTCGTCAACGGCTTCTCCGGCCATGGCTTCCAGCAGTCCCCGGCCATGGGCCGCGGGGTGGCGGAGCTTGTGGCCTATGGGGAGTTTCGCGAGCTGGATCTGTCGCCGCTGGGCTATGAGCGCATTGAGCGCGGTGAGCCGTTCCTGGAAAAGGCGGTGATTTAGGCGCCGTCCTCGCCCTTCCATCCGTCATGCCCGCGTAGGCGGGCATCCAGGGATCAGCTTAGAGATAGATCCCCGCCTTCGCGGGGATGACGGGGAGGGAGCGGGGATGACGGAGAAGGGTGGAGAGAGCAAGGGCGCGGAAACTCAACCACTAAGGCCAAATAGCGCGAATTTCCGTTTGCTTGCAGAGTGTTACGCGAAATTGGGTTCGTTTCGCAGAAACCAAGGTTGCTGCGATACCCGCGCCCTTGCGCACGCGAGGGCCCATGGCTCATGCCGTCCCCTTGGCTGAGAAGGTCCTCGCGTTCGCAAGGACGCGGAGGTGGGGAAATGTACAAAACCAAAAAAGTCCCCCATTTGGTGGCAACGCAGACGCGCAGGCTGCCCAGCGGTAACTCACTGTTTCATTTGCAAAATTAGGATAATTTTAAAATATAGGAATTTTTTACTTGACAGCGTGACGCTCTTCCGGCTACACCCCTATACGCTGGCAACAGTTCCACCCGAAAACCAAAACCGCTACGGCCCCTCCTCAAGCTCCGGCAGGGGTCCAGGATATTGCGGCAGCTTATCGGTCCGCGGCGTCCATTCTCCGGCTGCGATCAGCCCCTCAATATGCGCCGTGATCTCCGCCAGAGTTGCAAACCACACATCGCCCTTGCCGTGCATGTAGTCGAGCAACTCACCGATCGCCTCAAACCGCGCCAGGCGGCCGGAGAGGAACGGGTGCCACACCGAGATCCACAAGCCGCCATGGCGCCAGGCAGCATCGAACTCTGAGCGGAACACGTCCATGGCATGGGCCGGCGCCTTGATCGGCATCATGTACCCGAAGTCCCGGCCCACCATGTAGTGCGCCCAATCATCCATGGCGTAGTGGCTCGGCAGCTCAATCAGCGAGGCGCTGCCATTGGTCAGCCGGTAGGGGATATCGTCTCCGAAGAGGGAGGCATCGTAGCTGAGGCCGGCTTCAAGCAGGAGGTCCAGCGTGTTGCGCGAGAACCGGTAGGCGGGCGCGCGAAAGCCCTTCGTGCGCATGCCGGTGAAGTCCTCCAGCACATCCAGCGCCCGCTGAAACCAATAGCGCTCCTGCTCCGCGGTCAGCTCGTTGGGATGCTCATGCAGATAGCCGTGATGGCCGATCTCGTGCCCGTCCGCCAGGGCAGCAGCGGCCGCATCCGGATAGCGCTCAATCACCCAGGAGGGAATGAAGAAGGTCTGCTTGATGTTGAATTCGGCGAACAGTTTCAGGATGCGCGGCATGGCCACCCGGGGCCCGTACTGCAGCATCGACATGGTGGTCACCAGGTTGGTGGCCTCTTCCCGGTGGGCCAGATGGAGGATGGAATCTGCATCCAGATCGAACGTCATGGCCACGGCACAGCGGGCCCCTCCGGGCCAGGGCGGGGGATTGGCGATGAGTTGGCGCTGCTTGGACATGCGAAGCCTCCCGGCAGAGAACGTCTTTGTTTGAGAGACATTTTAGACACAAAACGCGAGAAAAACGGAAGGATAATTGGTTATGACACATCCCGCTCTTGAGAGCCGTGCCCCCTGTCTTGAAACAGACACGGGCCCCATGTTACCCAGCCTGATGGCCGCCCATTACGACACCATTGGCGTGAACTACGCCAATCTGCGCAAACCCGATGCGCGCATCGGTAAGAAGATTGCCGATGCTCTGGGCGATGCGGAGACGGTTGTGAATGTGGGCGCGGGCGCCGGGTCCTATGAGCCGGAAGACCGCGCGGTGACGGCGGTGGAGCCCTCAGCGCAGATGATTTCCCAGCGCGCCGAAAGCGATGTCGCGGTGATCCAGGGCGTTGCGGAAGATTTGCCGTTTGACGACAACGCATTTGACGCGGCGATGGCGGTGCTGACGATCCACCATTGGACCGACCAGGCCAAGGGCTTGGCAGAAATGCGCCGGGTCTCCCGCGGGCCGGTTGTGCTGCTCACCTTCGATCCTCAGTACAAGGATTTCTGGCTGCTGGATTATCTGCCGGGCCTGGCCACGCTGGACGACAGTCAGATGCCAAAGCTGCCGTTTTACTCTGAGCATTTGAGTGACGTGGAGATCACCACGGTGCCGGTGCCCCATGATTGTTCGGACGGTTTCATGGCCGCTTATTGGCGCCGTCCGGCGGCCTATCTGGACCCGAAGATCCGCGCGGCGATTTCCCCGTTTTGGGCATTGGGTGATATCTCCGAGGAGCTTGCGAAGCTGGAGCGCGATTTGGCAAGCGGCGCCTGGGCGGAGCGCTATGCGGAGCTGCTGGAGCTGGATGCATATGATGCGGGCTACAGGCTCGTGAGGTCCGCGGGGCCCTAACACCCCGCGCCCTTGCGCAAGCGAGGGCCCATAGCTGGAAGCGTCCGTTTGGCTGAGAAGGTCCTCGCTTTCGCAAGGACGCGGGAGGCGCGGCCCTACTCCTTCTCCCTAAACCGCTCCTCGTCCAAGATCTTCCGCAAGGCCTCCAACTTGGGCAGCATCTCCTCAAACGCGGCCCAGTCCACCTTGCCCTCCAGCTTGCCCACCTCGCCCATGAGCGCGGCCAGGGCGTCCTCGCGGGCCTGGCGGCCGGCATCGGTGATGGTTACGATCTTGCCGCGCCCGTCATCCGGGTCGGCCCGCAAGTGGATAAACCCCTGGGCCTCCAGCCGGGCGAGCGTGTTGGTCATGGCCCCGCGCGTCACCTGAAACGCCGTTGCCAGCCGCGCCGGGGTGCGCTCGCCGCCCAGGCGGACGAAATTGTTGAGCACGCCGAACTGCGCCATGGAGAGCCCATGAGGCAGAACCCGCGCCATGATGGTGCCGCTCAGCTGGCTGATGATGCCGATCTCGTTGAAGAGGCGGAAGACGGGCGGGTCTGTGCTCATGAAGCCTTGGAGTTAAGTCTTAATCCGTGTCGCCGCCGGCCAGCGCGGGCTGGGCGCAACGGTCTGCCCATAGCCGAGGCGGGCCAACATCTGCACCGTTTCGCCCTCCTGGGCAAGCATCTCGTGACCGGTTTTAAAGAGCGCCGCCATCTCGTCATACTCCTGAAGGATCTGGCTGAGGGGCTGCATGGAGATGCCAAGCCCGGTGGCCGCCAGGTTGGCGCGCACATAAGCTGCGCCCGTCGCCAGCTGATCGGCGCGGGTGTTGCCGGCCGTGTTCAGCACCAGAAAGCCCATGGAGGAGCCGATCACCGGCTTGTACATGTTGATGCCTTCTGCGAACGCGGCGCTTGCAGGATCGGCCATCTTGGCACGGTCCAGCACACCGATGAGGCTTAAGAGTTCCAGCTTCAGCCCGCCCAGGTCGATCCCATCCGGATTGGCTTCAATTTCCGTGCGGCCAATGCGCATCAGGTCAATGCTCTCCTGGAGCGCGGGCGGGGTACGCATTTCCATCTCAAAGCCTTGCCAGGTGAGGTCTTTGAGTTTGGCCACGGTCGCCTCATCCAGAATGGTGGCGACCTTCACGTCCGTACCGGCGGCCGCTTTGATCTTGGCCACCTCCGCTTTCGGCAGCGGGCGGGCCGTGTCGTACGGGTCTTTGTTAGAGCGCCGGTGAGGGATCTGCGCGAAGAGGGGATCTTTGCGTGCCGCCCCTTGCCCCAGCTTGATGTGCGCCACGGGGCGCCCATCCAGCCTGGGCGTGCCTTCGCCGTCGGGGAAGGGGGTGATGTCGGCGCGGTAGCCCTGCTGCGCAGCGGCGATCTTCAGAACCTCCAAAAAGCACCCGAGACCAATGGTGATTTGCCGGTCAAACGGATCGGTGACGGGCAGGCGCCGCTCCGGCTCGCAATAGAGCACAGCTTCCGTGCCGCTCTTCAGATCCACCAGCCAGGGCTGACGGTTGTGCGGGTTCGGCGCCAGGATGGCATAGGAGAGGGCCGTTTCCATCGGCGATGACCCTTGGCCGGCCTGGCTCCACGGGCTCAAGGCGCTTTCCGGGGTGCGGGTTGCGGCATAGGTGCCGGCACCGGCGGCCAGGATCACAGCAGACGAACCGGCAATCTTCAGAAACTTGCGTCGGGAGGGGGTCATGAGGCGCTCCATTTGGTTTAACATTAAACTATATATAAGACAGAAAGGAATTTAGTTCAATGCTAAATTATATTTTATGGTGGGCGACCACCCCGTGGCGGATGGCGAGGTTTGCAAAGAAGGGCTCAAAGTCGGCCAATTCTAAGGCCATATGGGCTGGGCGGGCGCCGGGTTCGGGCGCATTGCCGGCGAGGCAGCGCTTGATGAGGGCAGCTGAGGCCATGGCGGGAATGTTGGGACCGCTATCGTCTTTGGCGATCAGGTTCCAGGAGAGATCAGCCGGATGTCCCATATGGTCGATCCCTGTGAGGCGCACGAACATGCCGCCGCGCGCATCTCCCCAGGTGAGCTGGTTGGCGATGGGTTCGATCAGCCGGGAGAAGGGCACCAGCGAAGGAAGCAGCTTAGCCCTCACCAGCTGGGCGGCTGCGCTTAAAGCGGTGTGGCCGAACTCCGGCTGGGGCGCTGCGCCGAACCAGAGTGTCTTCAAGCCGGGAAAGACCCCGCGTGCCAAAAGGAGATCTGGCACATCCACCAGCGAGAAGCGGCGTGGCTCAAGCGGGGTGACGCCCTCAAAGCCCACCTGGTGGGTCAGGCTGTCGATCAGTCCGGGGGCAAATTCAGGTTTGCCGTCGTGGATCACGCCGATGGGTTTGCCGGCATAGCTCGTAATGGCCTTGATAAGGGAGAGCCCCACGGAGGCTGACGGCGCCGGCGATATGCCGCCGGTGTACCCGTCAACGGAGGCAAAGGCCGGCAGCAGAGTGCGTGCAGCAGCAAAGCTCAAAGCGGGCACGGAGCTGGCGCCGGAGAGTGCCGCGCGCTGTGCGGCCACGGCATCATCGTTCAGCCGGACTATGCCGGCGACGAAGCTTGGATCATCGGCCAAATCGAAATAGTGGGCTCCGGCCTGCAGTACCCCTTCGGCCACGGCGTAAGGCTCTGGGCCATAGTGCTGGAAGGGCCCGGCCGCATCCACCACAACGTCGGGCGCCAGGCGGGCGATCTGGCCTTTGGGGTCGTGCGTGCGGTCAAACGCCAGAGGGGTCAGCTGCGCGGCAGCCGGTTCTGCTGCAAGGTCTTCCGCCTTTTCCCTTGAGCGTCCGGCAATGATCAGCTCCAGCTCGCTTTCATGCGCGAGCAGGCGCACCAGGCGCGCACCGAAGCGTCCATAGCCGCCGATGATCAGAACTTTTCTCAAGAGGTTATCCACCGCATGGCTTTTGTCTCTCATCGATTCATATAGGGTGCGGATATGGCAAAAACGATTCGCATTCTTGGAATTGACCCGGGCCTGCGCCGCACCGGTTGGGGCATCATCGCTTCAGAGGGCAGCCGCCTCAGCCACATCGCAAACGGCACCCTGAAAACCGATGCGTCTGCGTCCCTTTCAGAGCGCCTGGTGCAGCTCCATGTGCAGCTTTCCGGGGTTGTAAGCGAGTGGGACCCGGACGAGGCGGCGGTTGAGGAGACCTTCGTCAACAAAGACGCCCGCGCCACCCTAAAGCTGGGCCAGGCCCGGGGCATCGCTCTGCTGGTGCCCGCCAGCGCCGGGCTCCGGGTGGCCGAATATGCGCCCAACATGGTGAAGAAGTCGGTGGTGGGATCCGGCCATGCCCACAAGGACCAGATCGGCGCCATGATCAACATCCTCCTGCCGCGCTGCACGCCGGACAGCGCCGACGCCGCCGACGCCCTGGCCGTGGCCATAACCCACGCCCACCACCGCCAGGCGCTAGAGGTGGAAAAGCTGGCGGGGTAGGTGAGTATGTTCTTGACTTGTTCCAGCCCTCCACCTAGGCCTTCTTGCCATGATCGGTAAGCTCAAAGGTGTGGTGGATTCCTTCGGGGAGGATTGGGTGATCGTCGATGTGGGCGGTGTGGGCTATCATGTGAATTGCTCCGCCAAGACCCTCGGCAATCTGCCGCCTGCCGGTGAGGCCATCTCGTTGGCCATCGAAACCTATGTGCGCGAGGACCAGATCCGCCTGTTCGGTTTTGCCGCTGAACTGGAGCGCGAATGGTTTCGCCTGCTGCTCACCGTGCAAGGGGTGGGCACCAAGGTGGCGCTGGCGATCCTCTCTGTTCTGTCCGCCTCTGATCTTGCCAATGCCATAGCGCTTCAGGACAAGGCGGTGGTCTCCCAAGCCCCGGGGGTCGGGCCCAAGGTGGCCCAGCGCATTGTGGCTGAGCTGAAAGACAAGGCACCCGCCTTCGTGCCGACGGATGGCGCGGGCGCAGATCTCGCCACGGCGATTGCGGCAAACACCGGCACGGCGGTGACCGATGCCATCTCCGCGCTCACCAATCTCGGCTACGGCCAAACGCAGGCCGCCCCCGCCGTCGGGCTGGCGGTGAAGGAGGCAGGCGATGATGCCCCGGCTGAGGTTCTCATCCGGCTGGCCCTGAAGGAGCTGGCCCGGTGAGTGAGGACCGTCTGGTAGAAGGCGCCGAGCGGGGCGAAGATGCGACAGAGAGCTCGATCCGCCCGCTGGTGCTGAGCGATTTCATCGGCCAGTCCCGGGCCAAATCAAACTTGAAAGTGTTCATCGAGGCGGCAAAGTCCCGGGATGAGGCGCTGGACCATGTGCTCTTCGCCGGCCCACCTGGCCTCGGCAAAACCACCCTGGCCCAGATTGTGGCCCGTGAACTGGGGGTCAACTTCCGCGCCACCTCCGGCCCGGTGATCGCCAAGGCGGGCGATCTCGCCGCGCTGCTGACCAATCTTGAAGAGCGCGATGTGCTCTTTATCGATGAGATTCACCGGCTCAATCCTGCTGTGGAGGAAGTGCTCTACCCGGCCATGGAGGATTTCCAGCTCGACCTCATTATCGGCGAGGGGCCGGCGGCGCGCTCGGTGCGCATCGATCTGGCGCGCTTCACTCTGGTGGGCGCCACCACCCGCACCGGCCTCTTGACCACGCCGCTCCGGGACCGGTTCGGCATTCCGGTGCGTCTGGATTTTTATGACGAGACCGAGCTCCTCAACATTGTAGAGCGCGGCGCCCGTGTGCTCTCCATGGCGCTGAGCGCAGATGGCGCCCGCGAGATCGCCCGGCGGTCCCGGGGCACGCCGCGCATTGCCGGGCGCCTTTTGCGCCGGGTGAGGGACTTTGCCTCAGTGGCCGGGGTGGACGAGATCGACCAGGCCGCCGCCGACAAGGCGCTCGGCCATCTGGAAGTGGATAAGCGCGGGCTGGACGCGCTCGACCACCGCTATCTGCGCGCCGTGGCCATAAACTTTGGCGGCGGGCCGGTGGGGATTGAGACCATTGCCGCGTCCTACTAGCCATATTCTCATGCCAGCTTTGTTTTTTGATTTACTTTCTAGTAGAGTAGGAGTAGACTGATATATGAAGTTCTCAGCATTACTTACCCTCACTGCTAGAGCGGAAATAGTGTATGAATAAAAAT
>JBCDIP010000121.1:0-7760 GCA_038748855.1 Pseudomonadota bacterium | reverse complement strand
GGAGTTCGGGGCGCAGCATCAGGAGTTGTGGCGCTCAATGGCAGAACGGCATGGCCTGAACCAACCGGACCTCAGCCAACTCGCGGACTGGTCGTTCGCAGATTACATCTTCAACATCGACTGGGATGTGGCTGCCAACACCATCAAGGCGCGGCTTTATGGCTTTGATTATTGCATGGATACTGAAGACATGATGCGCCGATTGCTGCGCCGGCTGAAGGACGAGCGCTGGATCCCGTGAAACTGAATCACGTTTGCTCTGCAAGCTTCTGTTTTTCTTGATCAATGGTGCTTTTCAGCTGTTCCATGAAATCATCTGCGCTGAGCCCTGGCGGAATGGGCGGCAAGTAAGAGACGGTGATTTCGCCGGGCTTCTTCGAATAGCTCTTTTGGGCCCAGAACAGACCTGAATTGATCGCCATGGGTACCACCGGCACTTTGAGTTGCTTGTACAGCAGCGCAACGCCCCGGTTGTAGGCATGGGTCGCATCCACGTCCTGGCGCGTGCCTTCCGGGAAAATCAGAATATCGCGGCCGTCAGCAACCGCCTCCTTAGCCCCGTTCAGCAGTTGGCGCATGGCCGCGGTGCCCGCCCCGCGGTCGACGGCAATCATTGGAGAGTTTCGCAGATACCAGCCGAAAATCGGAAACTTATAGAGCGAGTCCTTCAGGACAACAGCAACCTCAGGGATCAGCGAGTTGAATACCAGTGTCTCCCAGGAGGACTGGTGGTTGCAGGCGAAGATCACCGGGCCATCATGCTGTTTGTTCTGCAGGCCAATTTCTCTGTGGGTGAGTCCCACCACATGTTTGAGCCCAAACAGCAGCCCGCGGGACCAGAACCGGGAGAAGCTGCGAACCCGCTCAGGCGTGCCCACCACCATGAACACCGGCAAACAGATCAAGCCGAACACCAGCGTCCAAAGAACGCCGAACACCAGATCGTAAAGCTTGGATCTCAGATAGATCATTCAAACGGCCGCATCAGCTCAAAACTGTGCGGTTTTGAGGTTTTCTGCGTCCAAAGTCCATCAAATTGTGACCGAGCAAGCAGACCTAGAACGGCACTTCGTCATCCAGATCACGAGAGAAATCACGAGCCGGTCCCGGCGCTTCGCTCTCCATCGGGCTGGATTGGCCGAAGTTTCCGGACGCGCCCATGATGTCTCCACCACTGCGACTGTCGAGCATGGTGAGGGTCGAGTTGAAGCCCTGAAGAACAACTTCCGTGGTGTAGCGGTCGGCCCCGCTCTGGTCTTGCCACTTGCGGGTTTGCAACTGACCTTCGATGTAAACCTTTGAGCCTTTACGCAGATAGTTCTCCGCCACCCGGCAAAGACCTTCCGAGAAGATCACCACCCGGTGCCACTCGGTTTTCTCGCGCCGCTCACCGGTGTTGCGGTCTTTCCAGTTCTCCGACGTGGCAATGCTGAGCTGTGCCACAGGCCGGCCGTCTTTCGTTTGGCGAATTTCAGGATCGGCTCCCAAATTGCCCACAAGGATTACCTTGTTTACGGATCCAGACATCCCTCACCCTTCCCTGTTCGCTTGCCCGGCGGTTTCGTTTTGCCACCGAGGCCGATAAAGTGTGCGGCACCCTAGACGATGGCCCGCAGGGCCGCCAGCAAGGGTACCTCTTTTCCACAATGTTCTTTTTTTGTTCTATATGATACAAACAACAGAATCAAGCCTCACAAGGAGAGCGTCGCCATGAACCGCATCATCTCAACCGATACCGCACCACCACCCTTCTCCGACTATGCGCAAGCTGTGGAAGTGCCGGCGGGTGCCCGCACCCTGTACGTTTCCGGGCAAGTGGGCGTTGAGCTCGACGGAACCCTGCCTGATGACCCCACAACTCAGCATGAGAACGTCTGGCGCAATCTGTTTGCTATCCTGGCGGCTGCGGATATGGGACCAGAAGACATTGTAGACGCGCGCTGCTTCATCAACAGCCATGACGAAGTGGCCAGGTTCCGCGAGGTGCGAGATAAAATGCTGGCTGGCGTAATAGCCCCCTCCACAATGGTGGTTGCACCGCTCGCCAATCCTGACTGGCGCGTTGAGGTTGCGGTCACGGCGGCCAAGAGCTAAATCTGACGATCATGATCGCAAGAGTTCTCATAAGCTTCTGCCTTCTGGTTGTGCTGGCCGTCAGTTCAGCGCTGGCCGAACCTCAAACCGGGCGCTGGGAGACCAATTACGGCCCCATTGAAATGGAGGCCAAGCCTGACGGGTTCACGGGAACCTATGCCTATAAGAACCGGCCGGCGTTTCTGGCCGGCAGGCATAATGGCGACGGCACTTTCCGGGTCACGTGGGTGCAGGAGATTTCCGAGATCGAATGCCTGGAAACCGTCCAGGATTCTCCTTTCTGGGGCCGGGCCATCTTCATCTTTGACGGAGACAGGTTTATCGCCCATTGGAACTATTGCGACAGGCGCATCCGCAAGAAGCGTGACTTCCGCTGGACCGGTGAATTCACCGGCAACTGACAGGTTGTGTCAGCAGCGCTCATAATCGCCGTGGATCAGTGTAGCGATCCGATTGCCGCCTTTCGCCGTTTCAGCTATCGAAGAGAGCAATGACTGACAGCGCGAAAAAACTCATCTCCGTCCAAGGGGCCCGGGAACACAACTTGAAAGATGTGTCCCTGGAGATTCCGCGCGATGAGTTGATTGTGTTCACCGGCCTGTCGGGTTCGGGCAAATCTTCCCTGGCGTTCGACACAATCTATGCAGAAGGCCAGAGGCGCTATGTGGAATCTCTGTCGGCCTATGCGCGCCAGTTCCTGGAGATGATGCAAAAGCCGGATGTGGACCAGATTGACGGTCTGTCGCCGGCCATTTCCATTGAACAGAAAACCACTTCGCGCAACCCGCGCTCCACCGTGGGCACGGTTACCGAGATCTACGACTATATGCGCCTCTTGTTTGCCCGAGTGGGGGTCCCCTACTCCCCCGCCACGGGCCTGCCCATTGAGAGCCAAACGGTCAGCCAAATGGTGGACCGGTTGATGGAGCTTGACGAAGGCGCGCGCCTTTATCTTCTGGCGCCCATCGTGCGCGGCCGGAAGGGCGAATACAAAAAAGAGCTGGCCGAGCTCATGAAAAAGGGGTTCCAGCGGGTGAAGGTCGACGGCACCTTCTATGAGGTGGAAGACGTGCCGGCGCTGGACAAGAAGTTCAAGCACGATATCGATGTGGTGGTTGACCGGATCGTGGTGCGCCCTGACCTCGGGAACCGCTTGGCCGATTCCCTGGAAGCCGCGCTGGAACTGGCTGATGGAATTGCGATTGCCGAGTTCGCGGACAAACCCCTGGACGCTGATGCAACCGCAGAGGCCTCGGCCAACAAATCGAAGAATGAGACCCACGAGCGGATCATCTTCTCAGCTCGCTTTGCCTGTCCCGTTTCAGGCTTCACCATCGACGAGATCGAACCGCGCCTCTTCTCGTTCAACAACCCGTTTGGCGCGTGCCCCAAATGCGATGGTCTGGGCACGGAGATGCGGTTTGAAGCCGACCTGGTGGTGCCCGACGGAAACGTATCCCTGATGCGCGGAGCTGTTGTTCCCTGGGCGAAAACTGGCAACACCTCGCCCTATTACATGCAGACCCTTCAGGCCATCGCCAAGCATTACGGCGCTGACATGGATGCTCCCTGGCACACCCTGGATGAAGAGGTGCGCCAGGTGGTGCTCTATGGCTCCGGCGAAGAGGAAATCACATTCGTCTATGACGATGGCCTGCGCACCTACAAAACCACAAAGCCGTTTGAAGGGGTCATCGGCAATATTGAGCGGCGCTGGCGCGAAACCGATAGCAGCTGGGTGCGCGAAGAGCTGGCGAGGTTCCAGTCCGACCACCCTTGCGAAGCCTGTGGCGGCTACCGCCTGAAGCCCCAGGCGCTCGCCGTCAAGCTCGCAGGCAAGCACATTGGCGAAGTCTCGATGATGTCCATCAAGGACGCCGATAGCTGGTTCCGGGAACTTGACGCGAGCCTGACCAAGAAGCAGCGCGAGATCGCTGTGCGCATCCTCAAAGAGATCCGCGAGCGGCTGAAGTTCTTGAACGATGTGGGCCTGGAATACCTCACCCTGTCGCGCACGTCAGGCACGCTTTCGGGCGGGGAAAGCCAGCGCATTCGGCTCGCTTCGCAGATTGGGTCCGGCCTCACCGGCGTTCTCTACGTGCTCGATGAGCCCTCTATTGGGCTGCACCAGCGCGATAATGAGCGCTTGTTGCAGACCCTCCAGCATTTGCGTGATCTGGGCAACACCGTCCTGGTGGTGGAACATGACGAGGACGCGATTCTCACCGCAGATTATGTGGTCGATATCGGACCTGGCGCAGGGGTCCATGGCGGCGAGATCGTTGCCAGCGGCAAGCCTGATGAGGTGATGCGCAATCCCGCTTCGCTCACCGGCCAGTATCTCACCGGCATGATGCAGGTGCCGATCCCCACCAACAGGCGGCCGGCAGATATGAGCAGGTCTCTGAAGGTCATCGGCGCCAGCGCCAACAACCTGAAGGATGTGACGGCCGAGATCCCCTTAGGCACCCTCACCTGCGTCACCGGCGTGTCCGGCGGCGGCAAGTCCACCCTGCTCATCGACACGATCTACAAAGCCGCGGCCCGCAAGCTCAACAATGCGCGCGAACATCCCGGCGCCCACGAGCGTCTGGAAGGGATGGAGCATCTCGACAAGATCATCGATATCGACCAATCCCCCATCGGGCGCACACCGCGCTCGAACCCTGCCACCTACACAGGGGCCTTCACCCCGATCCGCGAGTGGTATGTGGGCCTGCCGGAGGCCAGGGCGCGGGGCTACAAGCCGGGACGCTTCTCGTTCAACGTGAAGGGCGGGCGCTGCGAAGCGTGTCAAGGCGATGGGGTCATCAAGATTGAGATGCACTTCCTGCCGGACGTTTACGTGACCTGCGATGAATGCGAAGGTAAGCGTTATAACCGTGAGACCCTTGAGGTGCAGTTCAAAGGCAAGTCCATTGCCGATGTGCTGGATATGACCGTCACGGAAGCCGCAGAGTTCTTCAAGGCCGTTCCGGCGGTGCGCGAGAAGATGGATACGCTGGAACGCGTGGGGCTTGGCTATATCAAGGTGGGCCAACAGGCCACCACCCTCTCCGGGGGCGAGGCCCAACGGGTGAAACTGGCCAAAGAGCTCTCACGCCGCGCAACGGGGCGCACGCTCTACATCTTGGATGAGCCCACAACGGGCCTGCACTTCCATGACGTGGCCAAGCTTTTGGATGTACTCCATGAGCTTGTGGACCAGGGCAACACCGTGGTGGTGATTGAGCACAATCTGGAAGTGATCAAGACCGCTGACTGGTTGATCGATCTTGGCCCGGAAGGCGGCGATGGCGGCGGCGAGATCGTTGCGGCCGGTACGCCGGAAACCGTGGCAGAATGCGAGCGGTCTTATACCGGCCAGTTCCTGCGGCCCATCCTCAAGCGCCAAGCACGCGCGCCACAGGCCGCTGAATAAACCTTATCTGGCGCCTTTATAGAGCGCATCGAAGAAACCGCGGGCGCCGCAGAACTGGTTGCAGTGCAGGCTGTCGATGCGCACATCGCCATTGGACAGCGGCTGGATCAGCACTTTGCATTGCCGGCCCTCACTGTCCGCCTCGCTGCGCGGACTGGACCACAAATAGTGCGTGCCGATTTTCTCAGCGCCCTCAAAGTGGACACCGCACAGGTGAAAGCTTGGCCCGGACACGCTGTCAATTGCGCCTGCAAGCGTGTCGTCCCCGTGGTGCACCAAGTTCAGAGAGCCGGAATAGTTCTCGCCCCTGGAGTAGGCGTAGGTCCCGCTGAAAGTGGGGACCTCGGCTCCCGTCGCCGTTAAAGCGTTGAGCCGGAGCATGTAGCGCTCTGTGAGACACGGAACGTCGGAGCCGCACTGACGCCGAGTGGCGAGCCAGGCCGACTGGTCGGCCCTGAGTGCACTTGAGGCCTGCCCATCGGCCCGGGCCAGGGCGTCTTTCCAGGCGCGGTCTAGCTGGCGGTCAAGCCACGCAACGGTGAAGTTCTCGCAAATGCCTTTCTCATCGGGCGCAGACGCTTTCTTGCAGTCAAAGCTTGGGGCTTGTTGCGCAGCAGCTGGTGAGGCCGCCAGGATGGCGGCAATTGAGGCTTTCAATAGATCATGCATGTGGTTGACCCATGCGCCAGGAGCTTGCCGTTCTCGTCCACCAGACGCCCCTCGGATGTGCCCATGCGCCGGCCCACGTGAATGGTGTTGGCCGTCGCTGTCAGCAAGCCACATTCAGGCAGCAAAGGGCGGATGCAGTTGATCTTCAACTCCACGGTTCCATAATGCGTGGCCTTGGGCAGCTTGGTCTGAACCGCGCAGCCAAGAGCGCTATCCAAAATGGTGGCCGCGTAACCGCCATGGCCCACGCCCGCTGGATTGAAGTGATCCTTGGTGATCCGGCCCTCAAACCGGGCGTACCCGTCGCCCACCTCAACCAGAGCGAAACCCAACGTAATTGCCATGGGCGCCTTGATGCCCTGATCGATCATGCTTTGCAGGAACTCAAGACCCGTCACGTGGGTAAGAGGATCTTCTGTGCTCATAGGTCCGCCCGGTCAGTTGGTCACAAACTCAATGGCCACTCCAAAGGCTTCGCCCGGAGGAACGGCGACACCGCGTCCATAGTTCAGCCGGGTGATATCATTGGCACGGAGACACTCTTGAACGGCGCCCAGATCACCGACGGCAATACGGAACGCGGCAAGCCGTGGCCCTTGGTCGAGGTCGGGGGCGAAGGTTTCGGGAAAGTGCACCTTCCAATCGGCCGGTGAAATCACGGAGAGTGAACCACGGCCCGTTTGCACGGTGAACCCTTCATCCCAGGCGGTGATTTCATCGGTCCCCACAAACGCCTGGAAAAAGCTGGAGTACTTGAGCGGCTGATCAGCCAGCACGATCACCTCCGCGGTACCGGTAGCCGTGTTGGAATGGCGCTGATACTCGGCCTTCCAAAAGTGCTCCGGCGCATGCTGCTGACAGGTGAAGAAAGCTGCTTGCGGCAGGTCCGGGTGGGTGGTGAAGGTGAGCGAAAAAGATACGGTGACCTCCTCCCCGTCCGGCAACTTGGCGCTGCGCGAGAAGCCGAACGGCTCATAGGTGGTCAGCTCTGCAGCCTTGAACGCGGCCAGGTCAGCGCCCGCATCCAGGCTGTCCAGAACGAGCATAGAGAACCCCTCGCCTGGACCGGATTCAATGAACCCGCGGTTGAAATCACCAAAGCTGAACTGCCCCGGCCCCGCCGCCGAGATCTTGGAGGTGTCCTCAACGGCCAAGAGCTCCAGGAACGAAAAGTCCGCCAGCTGCACCAGCGAGTTTGCCGTCCCGAAAGGATGCCGCGCGGCAGGGGTCAGGTTGAAGCCCAAAGCGCCATAGAACGTGCGGGCCGCGTCAAGGTCGTCCACACACAGCACCAGATGATCAATTCCGCGCATCAAGATTTCGCCCTTGGTTTACGAACAGGAGTTGGTTTGCCGGCAAGGGCTGTTTCCAGCCTGTCGATGTCACGAATATGAACATCTTGCTGCGGGAACGGGATTTCAACACCGTGCTCGCGGAAGGCGGCGAGGATCTCAAATCGGAGAGCGCTTGCTACGCTCAGGGTCCAGTCCACCTCCGGAATGAACACGCGCAGTTCAAAGTCCAGGGAGCTTGCGCCGAAGTTCATAAACATCACCTGGGGTGCGGGATGAAGCAG
>JBCDIP010000120.1:0-7778 GCA_038748855.1 Pseudomonadota bacterium | reverse complement strand
ATCTCCAGCGCGAAGATTTGTCCCCCGTGGAGGAAGCAGCTGCAATTGCCGAGCTCATTGAGCAAGATCCGAACATCAATCAGAGCAACGCCTGGCAGGTGATCGGCAAGCCAAGGCAGACGGTGAACCAGCTCCTGAAAATCAACGCGCTGCCCAGCCTGATCAAGATTGAAAGCGTAGAATTCAATACGCCCAAGACCATCCTCATAGAACTGGCGCAAATCAGCGACTTAGATATCCAGCTGAGCCTATGGGACAGAGCGCGACAAGGGCGGTTACGCGTCTCAGACATCAGAAATGCCAAGCCTCGGAAGGCCAGAGCATCGAAATCCGCTTCTGATGGTGCTAGTAAACTAGCATCTCTCGATCAAACCATCGAGCAAGGCGAGAGATTTTTCAGAATGTTGGCCGATCTCGAACCGTCGAAGATGAGCAATTATGACCGCGGAAAGGTCTCAGAATTAGCGACCATTTTGGCGCGTAATTTCTCTTCAATAAAGCGAAAATTGAGTCAATCTGACGATCGGGATTTCTGAAAACCGGCCTCGGCCCGGAACTCTCGTCACCATTTCCGTCATGGCGCGAAGGAGACCTTGCCGTCGGTCGCTCGTTCGTTGTAGCGCCAGGTTCGTTACGGTCTAGAAAAGTGAAGTGAGGCGCTTCAAGATCAGAAAAATACCTAAATAGGTATATAAGGAAGAATCCCTTTTTAAAATTTCTGATTTTCCGATAGCTCGACAGCCACGAGACAATCCAGCACAGCGACTGAGAGTGCTCAGGTGCAATTAGCTGAAATCATTGGGAAAATTATAGAGTGAGTCTTACCTTTACAAAAAATGCCCCGGAATCACTCCGAGCCGCTTGGTAAGGGCTTTTCTTTCAGGTTCACGCGCCCGATCAGCTCACCGCTGCGAATATTGATGATCAGGATCTCATCAGCCGCCGCTTTGGTCACGTGCACAGCCATCCGGTCGCCGTCAATTTCGATCTGGCTCACCAGAGTGCCCCGTTCCACCTCAACGTCCAGCTTAGAGAAGCCTTGGATAGGCCCGGTGCTTTGTTGTTGGGCGGTGAGCTGAGATGAGCTCTTGCTCTGATAGGTCATGGCCCGGTAGATGATGGTCCCAATGACCACAACCGTACCGCCCACAAGCAAAACACTCATGATGGCGATGGCCATCTTTAGGCGCGCCATGTTTTTTGGCTCTGCCAGAGGGTTATGCATTTCCGGCGGAACCGATTGAGCATGGTCGGCGCCTGGCGCGGCCCGCTCTGCTTGCTTGCGATCTGACATGGACCCTAGTTCCCCAATGTCCCCCGATGTGCGCACCTTCACCGTCAGCGATGAAGAGGCTGGTGACCGCATAGACCGCTATCTCAGCCTTAAACTCGAAGACTTGAGCAGAAGCCGTTTCAAGGCCCTGGTGAAAGAAGGTCAAGCCGCCGCCAACGGGGTTAAGATACTTGAGCCGAACTACCGGGTCAAACAGGGCGAGCAGATCTCCATAGTCATTCCAGAACCCGAAGATCCGGTGCCTAATCCGGAGAACATCCCGCTCACCGTGGTTTATGAAGATGATGACGTGATCGTCATCGACAAACCGGCCGGCATGGTGGTGCATCCGGCGGCCGGAAACTGGAGCGGAACCCTCGTCAATGCGCTGATTGCCCATTGCGGCGACAGCCTTTCTGGCGTGGGCGGCGTGCGCCGTCCGGGCATTGTCCACCGGCTCGACAAGGAGACCACGGGCCTCATGGTGGTGGCCAAGAACGATCGGGCGCATGCAGGTTTGAGCGAACAATTTGCCGCCCACGGGCGCGATGGACGCATGTTCAGGCGCTATCAGGCGCTTGTCTGGGGCGTACCGGAGCGCAAGAAGGGTACAGTTGAAGCCCCCTTGGGGCGCAAACAAGCCAACCGTCAGAAGATGGCTGTGCTCAAAGAAGGGGCCGGAAAGCACGCCGTGACGCACTATGAGGTGCTCCAAGTGCTCTCTGAGAGTGCCCGGGCGAGCCTCATCGCGTGCATTCTGGAGACCGGCCGCACGCACCAGATACGCGTCCACATGGCCCATATCGGCCACCCCTTGTTGGGGGACGCGGTCTACGGCGCCCATTTCGCAGCCAGCGCCAGAACGCTCTCAGACGGCGCTCAGGCGCGTTTAGCCGATTTGGGGCGCCAGGCCCTTCACGCGGGCGAGTTGGGCTTTGAGCACCCTCTCAGCGGCCAGGAAATGCGCTTTCAGAGCCCGTTGCCAGACGATATGGCGGCGCTCCTCACTGCGCTTCGCAAAGGATAGCCCTTAGCACTTTAGCCAGATTGGCAGAGCAACGTTTGAATACTGGGATCATTTCGCTACCGTTTCTAATAGGGCGGTAAGCCCTTCCCTGTAGGTTGGGTAGGCCAGCTCCACGCCCAGCTCTTGCTTGATTCGCACGTTGGCCACCCGCTTGGATTCTGCATAAAAGCTCCGCCCCATGGGAGACATCTCGGCCTCCTCGAACGCGATCTCCGGCGGCGCCGGTTGGCCCAGCAGCTCAGCCGCATAAGCCACCACGTCCTGAGGTGGAGCTGCTTCATCGTCGCACACATTGTAGATGCCGCCCGGATTGGGGTGCTCAATGCTGGCTTCCAGGATGCTGGCAATGTCGTCCACGTGGATCCGGCTGAACACCTGGCCGGGCTTCACCACCCGGCGCGATTTGCCGTTCAGGAGGGACACCAGTTGATTGCTGCCCGGCCCATAGATGCCGGCAAGCCGGAAGATGTGGAGCGGCAGACCGTCCGTCACGTGCAGGCCCTGCCAGGCCGCTTCGGCCGCCACCCGGCGCCGGCCGCGCTCTGTAGCGGGCAACAGCTCAGAGGTCTCATCGACCCAGCCCCCCTGCCGATCGCCATAAACACCGGTCGTGGAGAGATAGCCTGCCCACTTCAGCTGGGGCGCCATGGCAGCAATATCCCCGGCATGGCAGGCATAGACCGGGTCGCCATCAGGCCCAGGCGGGGCGGAGAGGAGCATATGGGTGACATCCCCAGCCAGCTCGGCAAAGCCCTCAATGGGCTCGGTTCCGTCAAAAACGTGGCCTTCAAAGCCCTCGTCAGCCAGGCTAGCGCGCTTCTCTTCGGTGCGCGCCGTGCCGCTCACCCGCCAACCCTTTCGCACCAGGCGCCGCGCCAGACGTCCGGCCGAATAGCCAAGGCCAAAACAGAAAATATGCGCCATCAGTTCACACCCCATTCCGCCAACACGGCCGGATCGTCTTCGCCGTCGCCATTCACCTTCCTAAGGGCAACGAAGGCGTCATCGTCCAACAACTTCCCCAGCGCCCAGACCGCCATAGCCCGCACCAAAGGAGACGGATCGCTCAACAGGGCCTTGGCCGGCGCGGCCAGCTCGATCTTCCCTGAATTTCCAATGGCAATCAATACGTTGCGGATAAACCTGTCCCTGCCGGCCCGTTTCACCGGGCTGGCCCGGAACAGCGCCCGGAACGCCTCGTCATCCAAACCCGCCAGTGTCGCCAGATCCGGCGCAACAAGTTCCTCGCGGGCCGCCAGCTTAGCTTCGCGCCCTTCGGCAGCAAACTTGTTCCAAGGACAAACCGCCAAACAGTCATCGCAGCCAAAGATGTGGTTGCCCATGGCGGATCTCAAATCGGCGGGAATATGGCCCTTATGCTCGATGGTAAGGTAAGAGATGCACCGCCGTGCATCCAGCTGATAGGGCGCAGGGAACGCATTGGTGGGGCAAATGTCCAAACACGCCTGGCAGGAGCCGCAATGGTCCTCTTCCGGTGCACTGGGCTCCAGCTCCAAGTCCGTCAGAATGGTGCCCAAGAAGAGCCAGGAGCCCTGCTCGCGCGCCACCAGGTTGGTGTGCTTACCCTGCCAGCCAATTCCGGCCAATTGCGCTAGGGGCTTTTCCATCAGCGGCGCGGTGTCCACAAACACCTTCACCTGACAGTCCTTCGCATCCGCCAACCAGCGGGCGATCCGCTTGAGCTTCTTCTTGATCAGGTCATGATAGTCATGCCCCAGCGCATAAACCGATATGACCCCGGTCTGAGTATGCTCGAGCCGTTGAAGTGGATTAATTTCGGGTCCGTAATTAAGTCCGAAAACTATGGCAGATTTGGCTTCAGACCACATGGCATCCGGGGATACTCGGCGCTCTTCGGTCTCCGCCATCCATACCATGTCGCCCTGATATTCGTTGGCCAGAAAGTCCCGCAATCCCTCCGCCTGCCGTGTGCTGCCCCGCGCCTCGGCAAACCCCACAGTGGTGAAGCCTTCTGCTTCGCCTTGTGCCGTGATTTGCGCTTTGAGGCTTTGGGTCATGATCAGGCGGCGAGGTCTCCAGCTCTTATAAAGGATTTTTCCTTCAGCTCCGGAAATCATCGGCGTTGAGCAGACACGTGAGGCTCAAGCCCGCTTTGCTCAGGGCGTCCTCCGCCCCCTCCAGCCGGTCGACGATGGTGATGACCCGATCCACCGTCACCCCATTGGCACGCACAGCTTCAATCGCCTTCATGACCGAGCCACCAGTGGTGGTGACATCTTCCACCATAACCGCCGTCTTTCCGGCGAGATTGGCCATATCTTCGCCCTCAATGGTCGCCTGTGTGCCGTGCTCCTTGGCCTCCTTTCTTATCCAAATCAGCGGGATGGGAGACCCGGTCTGGAAGCTGCGCATGGAGATGGCGTTCACGATGGGCACAGCGCCCATGGCCAAGCCGCCCACCACGTCGCAGGGGCCTTCGGCCAGCTTGTCCAGCATAAGATCGGCAATCAGCACCAGTCCTTCAGGTTGGGACATGGTCATCTTCATGTTGAAGTAAAAATTACTCGTCCGTCCGGAAGCCAGTGTTTTGGCTTCTCCTTCGGAAAATGAGCGGTCGCGCACGATCTCTTTCAACCGGGCGAGCTTCTCAGCGCTGGTCATGATGGCCTCTCTTCCTATGCGGTGGTGCCGCCTTGTCCGGCAGATGCGCCCTCAAGTCAACGCCAAGGCCCAAACTGTCAACATTTCTGGAACACAATGTAGCGCCCCACCGCATCTTCGCCCTTAAAATAAGCCCCCGGGCGGATTTCGAGCACATGCATCACGCCGCGGCCCGTCAACTCCCGGATTTTTGGGCCAAAGCCATTCTCAACCCAAACCTCAGCGTTCACCGTGCAGGCGAAGACAGCGCCCGGCTTCAAAATACGGAAGATCTCGTCAAACGCCACCGCCCCCACATGGGCATGAGTGAAGGTGCCCGACGAGATGGCGGCATTATAGGTGTGATCGGCAATCTCCAGGGCACCCGTCAGATCGCCTTGGATCAATGCAGAGTAAATCCCCTTTTTGCGGGCTTGCTCCAGCATTTCCGGCGATATGTCCAGGCCATCCAGGTTCTTGAACCCCCGGCCCACCGCCGCCATACCGGCCAGCCCCGTGCCGCACCCCACATCCAGAATGTGCACGCCTAAATCGTCCACGTACTCCGCAAAGATCGCGGCAACGCCCTTTGGCGAGAGATAGCTCAACCCCTGTTCCAGGTGATCATCATAGGTATCGGCCCAATCGCGGTAGAGGGCAAGGGAATCGTCCGGCGTCTCCAGCTCATAGGCCCGGGCGAGCAACGCATCGGGGTCCGCGCCGGCCAACTTCTTCTCGGGTTCCTGTGTCATTTGACCACTATAGCGCAAGGCCCGCACCTCGGGTAGAACCGGCCCCCTATCGATCCGCCTAGCCCCCTGACACCCTTGCACCAAGTCATCACCATTGTTGCCCCGGTCTTCGCCTTCATGGTGATGGGCTGGCTCGCGGCCCGCTCACGCTTCTTGGATGCCACCGTGGAGAAGGGCCTGTCCGCCTTTGCCCTTTGGGTGGCGGTTCCTGCTCTCCTCTTCAGGCTCACCTCTGAGGCTGAATTGCCCGACATTGCGCCTTGGGGCTATTGGCTGGCGTTCCTCGCCAGTGGCATCGCCTCATGGATCGGAGCGGTCATATTGGCCCGCCTGTTGGGCCGCCCGTCCTCCACCGGCCCGGCCTTTGCCATGGGCGCCACATTCGGCAACACAGTGATGCTCGGCATCCCCTTGTGCCTCAACACCTTTGGAGAAGAGGCCGCGGTGCCCATAGCCCTGCTCACCGCCGTGCACGCGCCCATCCTGTGGCTCGCCTCCACGGTGCACTACGAGTGGGTGAGCGCAGAACAGGGCAAATCCTTTGCTCAAGTGGCCAAGGAACTGGCCCTGGTACTCGCCAAAAACCCTGTGGTCATGGCCATTTTGGCAGGCACAGTCTGGGGCCGGCTGGACATTGGTTTGAACCCCATCATCGGCGACATCATCACCCAGCTGGGCCAGGCTGCCATTCCGGCTGCCCTCTTCGCGCTCGGCATGTCGCTGGCCGCCTACAGCATCAAGCGCGAGCTGCGCGCCGCCCCAGCGCTCACCCTGCTCAAAATGGGCCTCATGCCAGCCATTGTCTGGGTTTTGGTGGCGCATGTCTTCGTCCTGCCCCCGGTCTGGGTCGGCACGGCCGTGATCATGGCCGCCACGCCCACGGGCATGAACGCCTATCTGTTTGCCGCAAAATATGATGTGGGCGTCGCCTCTGTGTCCAGCACCGTGGTGCTCTCCACTGCGGTCTCGGTGGTGGTCATCCCCGCCATCATTCTACTGCTCACTTGAACCATAAGTCCCTGCCACAACGGGCAAACATAGCCCCACCAACCAGATGTTGACCTTGCTGCCCCTTCTATGGGACGGGAGTAGGGTATGAACGATCTGCCGGTAAAACGGCTGGCCATGTGGTCCGGCCCCCGCAACATCTCCACCGCCATGATGCGGGCCTTTGAAAACAGGCCCGATTGTGCGGTCTGGGATGAGCCGTTTTACGCCGCATATCTGGCCCATTCGGGTGTGGTGCACCCCATGCAGGAGGAGATCATTGCCGACGGCCTGCCAAACCCGGAAGACGTGGTGACAGGACTTTTGGGCCCAACGCCCGGAGCTGAGCCCCTGTTCTACCAAAATCACATGACCCACCAAATGATCGATCAGGTGCCGCGCTCCTGGTTCAATGAGGAGACCCACGGGTTTCTGTTGCGCCATCCAGAAAGGGTCACCGCCAGCTATGCGGCCAAGCGCTCTGACATAACGCTAGACGATATCGGCTTTCCCCAGCTGGTGGAGATTTTTGACCAGGTTTGCGACGTCACGGGCAAGGCCCCGCCGGTGCTTGATTCAGACGAAGTGCCGGCCAATCCCAAAGCCTGCCTCACGGCCCTCTGCGCGGCCTGGGAGATACCGTTCACAGACGCCATGTTGTCCTGGCCTGCAGGCCGGCGTGACAGTGATGGGGTGTGGGCAGACTGGTGGTACGGCCAGGTTTGGAGATCCACCGGCTTTCAGAACGTGCCGCCAAAGCCGATCAATTTAACGGCGGCCCAGCAGAATGTTGCCGATGCCGCCATGCCGCATTATGAGCGGATGCGCCGCCACGTTCTGGACGCGGCGGCCTCTTGAGCTTACTTGGTCAGCGCGATTTTCTTGCTGATTTGCTTGGTGATGGCATCAAAGGCTGAGGACAGCTGGCTGTTGCTTTCAGCTTCGTAGAAATAGTCCTCGTTGGTGGCGCAGTTGCGCCTGCAGCTGGAGGTAGACTCCATGTGATGTTGAGCGATGTGGCGGTTTTTGGCACTATTTCATGAGAAGGAGGTGGTGAGGAAGGCCGCCAGCATCATGTGCGTGTAGCGGTAGGGGAAGGAGGGGTTGAAGATGATCT
>JBCDIP010000119.1:0-7825 GCA_038748855.1 Pseudomonadota bacterium | reverse complement strand
CCAAAATAAGCCCGTACAACGCGGTTTACAGAACCATTGCGACGGGAATCAATTCTACGGTTTTGAGTCAGAGCGCGCGAACAGGTCACCATGGTCTACCAGGAGGCCTATGTTCGGCTGCGCGTGCTAGAGCCTGAACCGAGGGATGTGACCGCTCTGTGCTATTTGGTGGACCGCGACCATGTGCAGTATGCCGGGAACCTCTCGGTTGCAGACCAGCTGAAATTTGTTCTTCAAGGCGTGGGGCATTCCGGTGAGAACCCGGAATATGTGGTGAAGACGGTCGAACATATGCGCGAGGCCGGCATTCATGACGGCAAGCTGGAGGAGTTGGTGCGTCATCTGGATAAGAAGCGTTAGGCGGCCGCCACGATCGGAGCGGTGGGATTGGGGGCTTCAAACAAATCCACTTGTGCCTCCGAGAAACCATCGATCTGCTCCACCGATGGCTGGCGGCGCACAGGGGGCCCCGGGCGGAAGCGGACCACACTGCCAAGGGCCGGCTTCAAATCACAGACAATGTCCTCTGCCTGCCGGTCGCTTTCGGCAAGCAGGTGAACGTGCACCTCATCACCCCCGGACGAGCGGATGAGCTTTGCCGCTTCTCGGCTGGCCGATTCCCAAATTGCCGGAAAGCGCCCAATGGCCAGGGCCTCGCGGCTGCCGTCCGGGCGTTTGTTGGCGATCACATAAACCGCGCCGGGCAGGGGCGGGCAGCTGCCTGGCTTGTAAATGGAAAAGATATAGCGGGCTCCGGACTGGCCGGACCAGTAGTGAAATCGGCCGCCAAGGGGGAGGGTTTCTGAGGCTGAGGAGGTGGTGTTTTTGATGTTCTCGATCATGAGAACAAATATAGAACATTGAGGAAAAAACGCAAGCAAAATCTGTGCTAAAACATCACCCGCACTTCGAATATCCGCACGACAGGCAGGTTTCGCACCCTTCCTGGAAGGTGAGGGCCGCATCGCCGCAGCGTGGACATTGGCGCAAGCCTGCACCCACCCCGTCATTCACCACCAGCACCTGTTTAGCCGCTTCAGGTTCAGCCAGATCGCCGGCCTCGGCCGGCTTCAAAAAGCCTGTGTCGATCATGTGCCGTTCAATGATCCCGCCGATGGCCGCCAAGAGGCTTGGCACGTATTTACCTTCCATCCACTGGCCGCCGCGCGGATCGAACACGGCTTTAAGCTCTTCCACCACGAAGGAGACATCACCGCCGCGCCGGAACACCGCTGAGATCATCCGGGTGAGGGCCACCGACCAGGCATAGTGCTCCATATTCTTGGAGTTGATGAAGATCTCAAACGGACGGCGCCGGCCCTTTTGGATGATGTCGTTCAGGGTGACGTAAATGGCGTGGTTTGAGTCCGCCCACTTCAGCTTGTAGGTGAAGCCGGGCAGAACCGGTTCGCGCTCAAACGGCTGTTGCATATAGACAACGTCGGCCCCGTCTTGGCTCGCGAAGGTGGGCATGGTGGCTTCCAGCGGGAGCAAAGGCTCCTCGGAGCTTTCTTCAGGCGCCGGAGCCTTGTCGTCCGAAACGCTTAAGACCGATCCGGTGATGTCGTTGGGCCGGTAGGTGGTGCAGCCTTTTAGACCGCTCTCATAGGCTTTGACATAAACCTCGCGGAAATCTTCAAACGAGATGGTCTCCGGCACGTTCACGGTTTTTGAGATGGAGCTGTCCACATAAGGCTGCAAAGCTGCCTGCATGGTCACATGATCGGCGGGCGTGAGCTCCTGTGCCGTGACGAACGCCTCGGGCAACGCGGCGTCCTCGCCGAACTTCTCCTTGAAGGCCCGGTAGGCAAAATCGGTCACGGTCTCAGATCGCTTGCTGCCATCCTTCTCAAGCACATTGCGCTGATAACTCCAGGCGAACACCGGCTCGATGCCCGAAGAGACGTTTCCGGCGAACAGAGAGATCGTGCCCGTTGGCGCAATCGAGGTGAGGAGGGCGTTGCGGATGCCCTTCTGGGTTATCGCGTTCCGCACGTCTTCATCGAGAGCTTGAATGTGGGGCCTGGCCAGATAGGCGTCCTTGTCGAACAGGGGGAAGGCGCCTTTTTCCTCAGCCAGCTTGGTGCTCGCCAGGTAGGCTGCGCGCTCGATCGCCTTCATCCAAGTGCCAGCCTGACGTGCTGCAGCGTCCGATCCATATTTCAGGCCGCACATCATGAGTGCATTAGCAAGACCGGTGACGCCGAGCCCGATCCGCCGCTTGGCTGCGGCCTCTTTGCGCTGGTCCTCCAGCGGGTATTGGGACAGGCTCACCACATTGTCCATCATCCGCACGGCGGTTGCCACCAGACCATCCAACTCAGCCTCATCAATTGCGGCCTTCGGGCCAAACCCGTCGCGCACGAGAGCGGCCAGGTTGATGGAGCCCAGAAGGCAGGCGCCGTAGGGCGGCAGAGGTTGTTCGCCGCACGGATTGGTGCTGTTGATGGTCTCGCAATAGGCCAGGTTGTTCACCTGATTGATGCGGTCAATGAAGATGACGCCTGGTTCTGCATAGTCATAGGTGGCCTGCATGATCTTGTCCCAAAGCTCGCGGGCTTTCAGGGTCTTGTAGACCGTGCCGGAAAACACCAGAGGCCAATCTGCATCCGTCTTGACCGCTTCCATGAACGCATCGGTGACAAGAACGGAGAGGTTGAACATGGAGAGCCTGCCCGGCTCGCGCTTGGCGGAGATGAACTCCTCAATGTCGGGATGGTCACAGCGCATGGTCGCCATCATGGCCCCGCGGCGCGAGCCGGCCGACATGATGGTGCGGCACATGGCGTTCCACACGTCCATGAAGCTGAGCGGGCCTGACGCGTCTGCACCCACGCCGCGTACCGGCGCGCCTTTGGGCCTCAGCGTTGAGAAGTCATGACCGATGCCGCCACCCTGCTGCATGGTGAGGGCGGCTTCTTTGAGTCCGGTAAAGATGCTGGCCATGTCATCATCCAACGTGCCCATGACGAAGCAGTTGAACAACGTCACTTTGGTTCGCCCGGTGCCTGCGCCCGATAGGATGCGCCCTGCAGGCAGGAACCGATAGCCAGCAAGCGCTTCAAAGAACTCAGCCTCCCGGCTCTCCTGCTGCGCCTTGGGCTCAGCAGCCGCCAACGCGCGGGCGACCCGGCGCCAGCTGTCGGCCACCGTTTTGTCGGCCGCAAGCTCCGGCGAGCCGGCAAAACGGTACTTCATCTGCCAGATATCGCCGGAGATGGCGGGCAGGCTTTCAGGCGTGATCAGGGACTGTTTGCTCATGGGTCAAAACGCAAGTTGAGTGGCCACCGGAACAGAAATGTTCTGCATTTGTTTCTATCACAGAACAGACCCCCACCGCAAGCTGCGTGCGGGGTTCGTTGATCAGATATGGTTAACGAAGTGTATCAGCTCAAAGGCTGCTGGAATTGGCCAGTTGGCTGGTGCTGGTCCCGGGGAAGAGGCCGGTGCGCACCCAGGCCAAGATCAGCTTTGAATATTCGCTGACGAACAGCGCCGCAGTTCGGCTGTCGGACCACCACTTCTTGGCCGGTGTTTTGACCGGGTAGGGTATGAGTTTGAGGCCGGGCATGGCGTTGCCAAACTCAATCAGCGTGCGCGGCATATGGAACGAGGAAGTGACCAGTATCAGGCTGTCATACTTGTGCTTGTTGGCCCACACGGCCGCTTCCTTTGCATTGCCAATTGTGTCTTGGGCCGCTTTGCCAAGATCCACACAACAGGCGAAAAGGTCTTTTGAGGTTTTGGTTGCATCAATCAGCTGTTTGGAGGTGGTCGCAGGGTTAACGCCGCTAATCAGCAGGCGTTTGCCATGATCCTTGCGCAACAGATCAAGCCCGGCCTTAATGCGCCCGGTGGCTCCGGTCAGAACCACAATGGCATCGGCTTCTGAGCCTGGCACGTGCACCTGGCGTTCAAGAGCTGCGGTGAAGCGGAAGAAGCCCACGACCACGGCAATCACCACGAGCACGGCCGCGATGGCAAGCAGGCTTACCAGCTTGGAAGGCCTCCGCTCACGCGTTGGCTCAGGAGGTGTCTCAGCCATTTCCATCCAAAATCGCCCTAAGGCTCGTTGCTCTCACAGTCTATTGAGACCAACATGGGTATTTTGTCCAGTCGCGTAATCCCTCCTTAGAGATCACAGAACGCGCCGGAGCATGCTGACGACGGCCAATCTGGCAGTGGTTACACAGATCAATGTGGCCACAAGAGGGACGATGGTGAGAAGGGCGTAATTCTCCGGGGTAAACGAGAGCGGGCCATAGAGCAGCTGGCGGCCTACTTGCGCAAGGTCGCCGGTTTGGTCACCTTTGGTTGCGATGCCCAAGGCTGCAAAACTGGCCAGGCCGCCGATCATGCCGATGATGCCGGCCCGCACACCCATCTTCAGGAAGTGGCGTTGAACCTGGAAGGCGATGAAGCTGTTCTCTGCGCCCGCCAAGTGGAGCACCTGGATGGTGTCGCGATTGGCTTCCATGGCCGCCCGCGTGGCGAAGATAACTAAGGCTATGGCGGCAATCGAAACCAGCAGCAGAATGCCGTAACTCGACAAGGTGAAGGTTCCAGCGGTTTGTGTGATCTGCGCTTGCCACTGCCGGTGCGTGTCCAGAGTGCCGCCGGGCACCTGAACCGCGATGTCATTGGCCAATCGCTCATAGTCCGGTGGATTGTCCGGATCGATCTCAACAGAGATCAGCCTTGGGATCGGCAGCTCCTCCAAGACCTTTGCGGAACCGAGCCAGGGCTCCAGCAGTTCAGCGGCGTCCGACTGTTTTAGAACTGTCGTTGCCGTTACCCCCGGAGTGGCCCTGAGCACGGCCACGGCCTTGTTGATGGCCGTTTCCAGATCTGCGCCGTTGGCGGGCCTGATTTGAACGGTGACCTCGCTGGCGATGTTGGACGACCACAAATTCACGGACTTGGAGACGATGATCAGAGTGCCAAGCGCAAGACACGCCAGATAGCACATGATGCTCATGGACGCGGTGAGAGCGCGGCCGGAGAGGCCCGTATCCGGCAGGATCTGGCTGAAAATTCTGCCGCGGTACTTCGTTTTGGGGGCTTTTGAAGCGCGTGCTTGCATAGGTCTTAAAACTACCGGATCACTTGTAGCTCGCCGCCTGCCAGTTGCAGGTGGGGCGCTGAGTATTGGTTGAGCAGATCGAGATCGTGGGTGGCGAGAACCACAGTGGTGCCCACTTTGTTGAGCTCAATAAAGAGCCGCAAGAGACGCTTGCCCAGGGCTGCGTCCACGTTGCCGGTGGGCTCGTCCGCGAGCAGAAGGTCAGGTTTGCTGATCACCGCGCGGGCAATGGCGGCGCGCTGCTTTTCCCCGCCCGACAGGATGGGCGGGTAGCTGTCGGCGCGGTCGCCTAAGCCCACCCATTCGATGAGTTCCATCACATCGTCGCGGTAGGTGGAGGGTTTGCGTTTTTGCACTCTCAGCGGCAGGGCCACGTTCTCAAAGGTTGTTAGGTGATCGAGCAAACGGAAGTCCTGGAACACCACGCCGATCTTGCGGCGCATCTGGGGCAGCTTGGAAGAGGAGAGGGCGGCAATGTCGGCGCCGAAAATCCGCGCGCTGCCCCGACTTGGCTTGAGCGACAGAAACATGAGCCTGAGCAGCGAGGTTTTCCCCGCGCCGGACGGTCCGGTGAGAAAGTGGAACGAGCCCTTCTCAAGGTGAAAGTTCACGTCGCGCAGCACCTCCGGGCCCAAACCGTAGCGCAAGCCAACATTTTCAAACCTGACCAAAGACCCATCTCCTCATCGGTTCTGCATGCAGATTGTGCCGGTGCCGGACGGAGTGTTAACCGCCCCTTAACCCAGATTCGCGCTAACTTAGTGTTGGAACCGCTGGCCTCTCGCGAGGCCCGTTCATCAAAATCGAATCACTCAACAAGGCAACGTGGATGATAATCACCTGTCCGGACTGTGCAACATCCTACGAGCTTCCCAGCGAACTTATCGGGCCTAACGGCCGGCTGGTTCAATGTGATGAGTGTGGCAAAATCTGGACCCAGCCAGGCGAGCTGCCGGAATCGAAGCTGATTTTCCAGGAAACTCCGGCGGTTAGCTCTGCCGGCCTGCCTGATGCGCATGCAACGGCGCCGGAGCCGCCTCAGGCGGATATGCACTATCTCGAAAGCTCTGATGTGTCCGCTGTTGTGGATGACGGCGAGCCGGAGCCCATCGAGACCCTGGAGTATGAAGAAGTTCCGCCCGATGTTCCGGGAACGGCGCTCATGGTGGTGCCTCAACCGCCGTCGCGCGAAGAGGTGGAGCGCCAAGAGCGGATCAACGTGCAATCAGAGGCGGCGCGCTTGGCGCGGGCCTCTCACAGCGCCAAATTGGCTTATGAACGCAAGCGACAGAAACGCGTGCGAACCTTGAGAGGCTGGGGGGTTCTGGCCGCCAGCGTGACATTGCTCACAGCGCCTGCAGTAGCGTTTCCCCATCAGGTGACCGTGATGTTCCCGGCCGCCGCCCAGCTCTATGCCAAGGCCGGCGTTCACGTGAACACCCGCGGCCTTGAGTTCCGGGAGATCTCCTACCGGCGGGTTTTGGAGGAAGGTTCAGTGGTGCTGGAGGTTGAGGGCAAGGTTGTGAACGTTTCCGGCATCAAGCATGAGCTTGCGCCGGTTCACATCTCCTTGTTGGATGATCAAAAGCACAGTCTTTACAGCTGGACTTTGAAAGCAGAGCCTGGCGTGGTGGAGGCCGAAGAGGCGGCCACGTTCAAGACGCGGCTGGCCGCACCGCCCGACGATGCGACGAACCTCAGGGTAAGGTTTGCTCTGCCCGGAGAGGCGCCCTAGGGCACCTCGCATCCCTTAGTGGGCGGACATCACCGGCTTGATGATCATATTGTCGGCGTCGGACTTGCCAGGCGTCTTCACGCCCACGTCCTTCTCCACCAACAATTCGAGCTTGCGCAGCTCAGATTCCTCTTCAGCCAGGGCATCATTGGCCAGACCCAGCTGAACTTCCAGTTCAGCGATGGATTTGAGCAGATTGTCGCGCCGGTCGCGGGAGGCTTTCGCCGTTGTTGGATAACTGAAGTGGCTGGGATCAGACACTCCGGAACGCTCTTCTTCGTTGGAAATCATCTGGAGAAGATCGTTCTCCTTACGCGCAAAGTCGGCGATCATGACTTCAATGTCCTGAACGTCGCGTTGCTTTTCCTCCACCTTAAACTGTTGGAGGCGAATTAGGGTATCGCGTGAACGCATCGATTTAGCCCCTGCTTACTCACTCAAACTGGTACACACACTGTCGTTGATGCCATCGTTCCGGCGAACGCGCCTTCACACCCCATGGCGAATCAACTACTTCAGTGAAGGTTCTTCTCTTCACAGGGGCTGATCATGCATGTGAAGGCTTTAAGGCCCGGTAAACCGTGGCGAAGAAATGTGACAGTGCTTTAAAAGAGGCAGGGAAAACGCCCCATTTGCGCGGAAACCCAGCACAGTTCGTTGCTTTTGTCAGCTCACTTAATGTCTTCAACAGGGTAGCGAACCTCATATTCTGCTTAAGAAAATTAGGTTTTGTTAACCAATTGAAGGGTATTTTTAACCATCGGAATTAACCGTTGGTTCAAGGTGAAGGCCGGAATGTGTTCCCGTCCGGCGCAGATTGAGGCCTAATCAGGGGCTAAAGTTAGAGGGGAATTCGAATGAGAGTTCTTTTAATCGAGGACGACACAGCCACAGCTCAGAGTATTGAGCTGATGCTCAAATCGGAAGGCTTCAATGTCTATACGACGGATTTGGGCGAAGAAGGTGTCGATCTGGGTAAACTGTACGACTACGATATCATTCTTTTG
>JBCDIP010000118.1:0-7841 GCA_038748855.1 Pseudomonadota bacterium | reverse complement strand
TGATCTGCCGATCCGCATCCTTGGCAGCGTTTTGTTTCGGCAGCTTGATGGTCAAGACGCCATTGCTGAAATCAGCCTGAATGGCGTCATGGTCAGCGTCCGGGGGCAAGCGGAACGTGCGTTGGAAGGCGCCGTATTCGCGCTCTGAGAAGAAATAAGTTTTCCCGCTTTCCTCGTGCTCGAATTTCTTCTCGCCGCGCACGGTAAGATCGCTGCCTCTGGCGGTGATCTCAATATTGTCCGCCTCAACGCCCGGCAGTTCCATCACCACTTGATAGTACTCAGTTGTGACCGACGCTTCTGACTTTGGGGCGAACCAATTGGCGACCTTGCGGCCGAGATTTCTGAAGGGTTCATAAAGGTCCGGCAACCAGCCGGCCGTATGTGCTTTTTCCACCATGGCGGATACCTCCTAGTTGCTTTCGACCCAGCATAGGTGGCTGGCGGGCACGCGCATTGATCCTAATCAAGGGCGCCGATGCGGAGTGCCTTTATGCTCAGTGAACAAGATCAACGCGTGGAGAGTGTCTCATGAAACATGCCGTGAAGTCCGCCGTCCTGGCGCTTGCTTTTTGTGCCGGTTTGGCCGGTCCCGCTCAGTCTGAAGAAACGTGGAAAGTGTTGCTGGCGCAGCAACTGATGGCAGCTGAGAAGTGCCGCCTGAACTATCTGACAGATGTGTCTGAAAGCGACACGGACGGCATCAAGGCCAAGGCCCATTGCGAAGACAAGCGCAGCTTCGATGCCATCCTAGCACCCGGCAAGAACAGGTTCGAAATCTCAGCCTGCAAGCCCACATACTGTTGATCCAGATCAAAGTGGCTTGGTGCTGTGCACCCTAGCATGGGACCTGTGCTCATTTGTGCGGAGGCGCTCATGTTGACCCAAACGTTTAGATCTGTTTGTGATTGGTTCGTTCGCCGTCAGGATCAAAAGGCTTTGGGCGGGTTCAGTGGTGCTGAACTCACGGCTGGGGCCTTATCCAAGTCGGCTCTTCTGGAAGCGCTGGATGCGCCGACGGATACCCGTGCCATGATGAGCCGGATGGCTGAAAAGAAAGGCGTGCGGCCCGAGGTTCTGGACGATGTGAACGGTCGCGTGTGGCTCATGGCCGGTGCGTGCAGCCGGTGCCGGAAACGAGACCTCTGCGGTGATTGGCTGGATGGGCGCGCGAAGAAATCAGATCCCGACTGGTTCTGTCCAAATGCCTCACACTTTGATGAGTTGAAAAACTGATGTCCACCACACCCCTCAAACTGGGCTTTAAACAGATGTTGGCGGAGGCCAATGCGGTGATCGAAACTGTCTCCGTACCGGATCTGCCTTACCTGCAGGACGATCCGGATGTGGTGATCGTGGACGTGCGCGATGAGGCCGAACGTGAGCGGGAGGGGGCGATCCCTTACTCCGTTCATGCCCCACGCGGCCTGTTGGAGTTTATGGCCGATCCGGAGAGCCCCATCTACAACGATGCCCTCACCACGGACCGCAGGTTGGTGCTTTATTGCGGCACGGGCGGGCGCTCTGCCTTGGCGGCGAAGACGTTGACGGACATGGGCTATCCTGAGGTCTTGTCTTTGGCCGGCGGATACGCCGCATGGTCTGCTGCTGAAAAAACTGAATAGCGCCTGGCGGACAGCGCCGCCAGTTTGACTTCAATCAATACGCCGCTGCTTCTCTGTGCTAGTTTGGATAAGCGGGCGCAGAACCACAGCTCGCCGACTTAAGGAGAACAGAATGTACAAGACCATATTGGTGCCGATTGACCTATCAGATCTCGACAAGGGTAAGGCCACGATCGATATCGCCCAGCGCCTCGGCGGTGATGGATGCCGCATCCGGCTCCTTTATGTGGTTGAGGACATCCCCACCTATGTGGCCGCTGAGTTGCCCACCGGTTTGGTGGACAAGTCTAAGGCCAACGCGAAAACGCAGCTCGATGGCGTTGCGGCCGCGGCGGGTGACAATGTGGAGGTCGAGGTGCGTGCCGGTCATGCGAAAACCGCCATCTTGGAGGTTGCTAATGATATGGCCGCTGATCTCATCATCATTGGATCGCACCGGCCGGGCTTGCAAGACTACCTTCTGGGGTCGACTGCGGGCCGGGTCGTCAGACACTCCACGTGCTCGGTTCTGGTGGTGCGCTGATAGACGCATTGTGAACGGAGGTTGTCGATGAGACCTCGCCGGTCTGCCTTTTTCTTAGGTGTCTTGAGTTTTGCCGTCCTGGTGTCGGCCCCCTTCTCGGTCAAGGCGCAAACTGTAGATCAGCAGTTAGAGGAAAATGTGGGCGAAGTGTTTGTGCTCTCAATCGGGGGCAAGCTCTACGACAACCTCTTCACGATGCTGGGCAAAGAGGAACCAGCTGAACCCAAACTTAACTATCCCTCTGACGTGAGCGCGAAGAGCCTCGGAACATGGCGATGCGTGGCGTGTCATGGTTGGGACTATTCAGGCGCGGACGGCGAGCGTGGCGGCGTGGCAAAGTCGAGCGCGTTCTCCAGCCTGAGGGCCATGGAGGGCCTGGACCCAAAGGAGATTTCCAACAAGATCCGGGCTCAGCCGCACACCTACAGTGCGGATCTGATGCCGGAATATGTCGCTGACATTTTGGGCCTGTTCTTGAGCTTGGGGCAATACAATGCGAGCGTCCTTATGGATGAGAAAGGCCTGTCGCGAGGCACCGCGTCTGCGGGACAGCCGATCTTTGAGGGCGCGTGCTCTAATTGCCATCAATTGGACGGGCGAGCCTACCTGCGCGGAGAACGCGGGGACAAATCCTCCCTCGGCTGGCTCTCGCGCAACCGGCCCCAACAGGTGCTGCACAAGATCCTGAACGGCTTTCCGGGGACCGACATGCTCGCCATGCGTTTCCTGCCCGATCAGCAGCTCATGGATCTGATGGCCTATCTGCAGACTTTGGATACCAAGCAGAAGTGAGCGGCTAGCCGGCCGCACTTTTTTGGGCGAACGCTTCGTCAAACCTCAGCGCATTCTCCTGCCTTAAGGCGAGATCGGCGGCGATCACTGTTTCAAGTGGCGAGCCGCCCGCGTCAATCTGATGCCAAGACTGGGCCGAGACATCCTTCGCGAGTTGGAGGCGCACCACATCGGCAGTGGCATCTGAGGCATCTCCCTGGCGGGCGTTGACGCGGCTGATCAATGTCTCAGGCGGGGCGTCCAGCCACAGGCCGGTGAACGGAACTTCAAGATCTTCGGCCACCTGTTTAGCCTTCCCCCGCCAGGTTCCATCAGAAAAGACGGCGTCCACAACAACCGCTTGCCCGGCCTTCAGGACCTGCGAGGCCTTGGCGAGCACGGCCCCATAGACCCGCTTGTTGGCCTCAGGCGTGTAGCAGGCAGCGCCCAGACGCTCCGTCTCGCCTGCGCCAAACAGCAGCTTTCGTTCCAGATCACTGCGGATATGGATGGCGCCGGGGACGGAACCGATGTGAACGGCGATCTCGGCCGCAAGTGTGGATTTTCCCGTGCCTGACAACCCGCCGACCGCCACAAGCCTTGGCGGGTGAGGGGTCAGAAAGCCCAGACCATCGTTTAGATAGGTTTCTGCATCCTGAGAGCCGTCGGCCTCATCACTTGCCACCAGAGAGGCCCGCTGGGCGGTCACCATGGCGCGGATGCCGGCGCGTATGGCCATGAACAGTCCAAGGGCTGAGAGGCCGTACGGCTGATCCAGTTTGGCCGTTTCGAAGAGATAGCGGTTGAGCAGCAGATTGGCTTCAGCGCGCAGGCCCTCATGCCAGAGATCCATCACCAGAAAAGCCATCTCATAGAGAAGGTCGGTGGTGGCGAGGGCCTCGTCAAACTCCAAAGCATCAAACAGAACGGGTTTGCCGTTCCACTGCACGATATTGCCGAGATGCAGGTCTCCGTGGCAGCGGCGGATCAACCCGCTTGCTGCGCGTGCATCGAGTATTGGCGAGACGTCCGCCAAGCGCTTCTCGGCGGCCTTCAGGTAGGCATCGGCTGTGTCAGGTGGAATGAAGTCTTCGAGTTGTGCAAACACAACGCGCAACTCTGTGATGATGTCACCGACGGGGCCTGTGCCATCCTGCGTTGCCTGTGGGGCCAAGTTCATGTGGTATTCGGCAACGCTCGCGGCCAGGTCTTTGATCATCCCATCATCGATCTTACGCCTGCGGGCCAGTGCGGAGTAAAGATCATCCTGGCTGAAGCGGCGCATGTGAATGGCCCATTCCATCGGTGTGCCGCTGCCAGAGATGGCAAGGCGCCCGTCAGCCTCGCGGGTGATCGGGACAACGTTCAGATAAAGGTCAGGCGCGTTTGGCTGGTTGAGGCTGAGCTCGCGCTCGCAGACCGCCTTTCGCTTGGCCAGGGTTGAGAAGTCCATGTAGTCGAACGCCACCGCGCGCTTGATCTTGAAGACATCCTCGCCAGCCAGGAAAACCAGAGCACCATGGGTCTCGATAACCTCAACGGATGACGGTCTGTGCGCATAAGACGCGGGATCCTCCAGGAGGGAGATGACTTCCTCTTGCGCCGTGGCGGTGTCTGGTTGTGAGTGCGTCACATCGGTTCTCCAGCTTGGCTTTCAGTCTAGGCCATTTTGGTGGCGTCAGATTGACCTTGATCAATGTGGCTGAGCTTCAAACGACCGATGCTTCATGCATCCAAGAACTCTTGGGTCAAACTTTGAAAGCAAAGGTGATCGGATGCGAACAGTAACCCTCAAACGCATAGGCCATGCCGGACTTGCGGCCATGATGCTGGTTGGCCTCTGCGCCAATGGTTTCGCCGAGGAGGCCTCGCCGAGCCGGAAGGGCCAGGAGATTGCCGCCAAACTGTGCGCGCGCTGCCACTCGATCACGCGGGACGGTGAAAGCCCATTTGCTGAAGCACCGCCGTTCCGCACGTTTGCCCAAAAGTGGCCCTTGGAAAGCTTGGAAGAGGCCTTTGCCGAGGGCATCGTTGTGGGCCACCCGGCCATGCCCGAGTTTGTGTTTGGGCCGAACGACATCCAGAATCTCTTGAGCTTTATGGATTCTCTCTCGCGTTAAAGCCCAAAGAAGCCACCCGCCAGCACGAACGCGCAACTCGCAAATCCCAGCACCGGGACCCAAAGGCGCACCGTGAACGCGCCTTCAGGCGCCGGTGTGCCACGGCGTTTCACCAGAATGAGTGAAATGTTCACCAGAGCAAAGATGGTGAGCACAACCCGGGACGTCATTTCGGCGAGATGCTGGAGCGGGAAGAACAGCGCCAACACCAGGATCAGACCGACCACTGTGCCGGTGGCAACGAGCGGTGTGTGCGTGACCGGGTTCACCTTCCCGAATATGGCCGGCACACTCTCTTGCCGGGCGAGGCCATAGAGAACTCTGGACGCCATGATGATCTGAACAATCACACCGTTCAGCGTGGCGACGATGGCGATGGCGCTGATGGCGATGGAGGGCAAGCCGGTGATCTGGTTGAACACAAATCCCAAGGGCGCCCGGGACGCGGCAAGCTGGTCTATGGGAACGGAGAGAACAGCAACCGTCACCACCATCACATAGATGAGCGTGGATAAGATCAGAGTGAGGAATATGGCCCAGGGAAGCGTTTTGCGTGGCTCGCGCGTCTCCTCGGCCAGATTGACAATATCCTCAAAGCCAACGAAGGCGAAGAAGGCGAGCAGGCCGGAGCCGTAAATGGCAAGCCATGGGGCCATCTCTCCGGCAGGGGGCACGATCTCGCCGAGCCTGAGCATCAATCCGGGATCTGCAATCACACCGGCGGCAACGATCACCAGCAGGCCCGCCACTTCGATAATTGTGAAAAGGCTGGCGAAGGTGACGGACTCCATGATGCCCCAAGCCGCCACCGCGCCCATCACCAAAATGACGCTGGCAACAATGAGCGTTTCCGGCGCGCCAATGAACTCCAGTATGTACCCCATGGCACCGATGGAGATGGCGGCGGAGGACACCACCGCCGAGGTGATCACCATCAGCCCAACGGCGAGCGAGAGAGCCTTGGACCTAAATCCCTCCTGAACGTAGGCAGCCTCCCCGGCGCTGACGGGCAAGCGCCCGGCCATCTCCGCGAATGATGCGGCGCTCAGCGCAACGACAATGGCGGCGAGCAGGAAGGCAAACGGCGCATAGACCCCGGCCTTGCCCGCAGTGACGCCTATCAGCACGTAGATGCCGGCACCCACGGTGACCCCGATGCCGTAGAGCACCACCAGGGGCAGGCTCAACGCGCGCTTAAGGGGCTCGCCGCCCGTGTGTTGGCTGTTAGCATCCATGACCAATACATTGTGATCGCTCACACGCGCAGCGCTTTGACCCACATCAAAACCCTGTCCGCATTTGGATGAGATACTTCCGGCGCAACGAACAGTGGACCGAGAGGGAACCTAGAAGGAGTTCAGCAATGACGACATTCTACAACAAGGTTCAGCTCATCCAAGAGCACGCCCGCCGGCTTTACGAAGCGCATGGCGATAAGGCTGAGTTTGAAGCGGCCCAGAAAGCCCGCATGCATGAGGAGCAGGGGGAAACAGAACAGGCTGAATCCTGGCGCAAGGTGCGCGAGGTCATCAACCAGATGCGCGGACCGCACGCCAGTTAAGCAACGCTCACGCCAGCTGTTTGGTGAACAGTGAGCCGAACTCGGGGCGTTCATCTGTAATGCCACCCAAGCGCAGTGTGTGCCACGCCATGGCATGGTTGGACGAGGTCACGGGTAAACCGATCTCGCTTTCCAGCTTAGCGGCCACGTCGGCCAGTCGGACCGACGTGCAGGACACAAAGACGGCGTCCACATCGCTCAAGGCTTTCAGGCGCTGGATGCCGTCCTTGATGGAGCCCGGGTCTATGCGGGCGACTCTGTCGTCCATCTCCTCATTGAACGAACCAAACACGGGCACGTCCACGCCGCCATGTGTGGTGATGTACTCGGCGACGATGCGGTTCACATCGGCCCGGTAGGGTGTCAGGACCGCAATGCGCTTGGCGTCAAATGCCCGGAATGCGGCAAAAGCTGCGGTGATGGGCGTTGTGTACTTGGCCCCCGGCTTGGAGGCTTCCAGCAGTTCAAACACCCGTTGTTCGCCAATGGCCATGGAGGCGGACGTGCACCCGAAGGCCAAAACGTCGAGATCTGCTCCCGGCAAAATCAGATCTGCGGTTTTGGTCAACCGCGGCTCCATGGCGCGCAAGGTTTCCGGCGTGATCTGCGGATCGTTTTTGATGCGTGCTGCGTAGACAGCCACACCAGGGATGTCCATGAGGCTCATCCACTCACGCTCCATGGTGTAGTCGGTGGCCAGCACAATGACACCGATGCGGGCACGTTCGGCCACGCCGGCGTCCAGGGTGAAAGGCAAGTGTTCTTCTAAGATCATTTGATCTGGTGCGTGGGCGATGTCTGCCATGGTCGTCTCCTGATGCCTAGTTCAGCAACATTCCATCCAAGTCGATGGCCGGCGACTTGCCGGCGATAAGATCAGCGGTGATCCGCGCCCCGCCGTGGCTCATGGTCCATCCCATGTGGCCGAGCCCTGTGTTGTACCAGAAGTTGCGGTGGCGGGCGCGGCCGAAAATCGGGCTCCCCTCTGGCGTCATCGGCCTGAGGCCCGCCCAGTAGTCGGGCTTTGAGTAGTCCGCGCCGTCGGGGAAGAGGTCTTGGATCACCTTCAGCATGTGACGGAAATCGGCCGGCGAATGCTCACGTCCATAGCCGGAGAACTCAGCCGTTGCCGTCACCCGCATACGCTCGCCCATGGGGCAGTAGGCCACCAGGTTTTCTTCATCCACCCCGCCAAGCATTGGTGGGTTGTTGCGGCCGGCTACGGGCACGGTCACCGAATA
>JBCDIP010000117.1:0-7951 GCA_038748855.1 Pseudomonadota bacterium | reverse complement strand
TTCGTGCATCTGGCCCGTAGCCCACAAACACCTGTTCGGCCCGCACAACGTTTCAGCGCTTTAATGCGGCGGGAACCACGGTTGAATGGCGTTTGCGCCGGGGCCGTCCGGTGGCCACGATCTTGCGATTTCGCGTTGAGGGCGATGGGCTGAAAGAGCAGTTCCTGGTGGTCACCAAGCTGGATGGCGCTAAGGCTTGCCCCATGGGCTATGTGGATGCCCGGGTGCGCAATCACAATCAGGCCGCCCGCGATCTGGCCGATCAGAACGTGGCGCGGTTTTCCTGCGGCAACGATGTGCCGCTGGTGATCTCGCCGAAATATGACAGGCCTGACGCGTTTGCCACGGCAGGGGCGTGCCTACCCTAGCGCCAACTTGACAAGGACGCAGCCCGGTGACTACCGTGCGCCGACGGGGATTGGGGCCGGAAATCGGTGGCTGATCGCTTTGGCCGCTGGTCCGGATATGACGAGCGGGCGAACTTAATGGCAGCCAAGACTCCGGAATGGGGGTATTCAAGGCTTTTCCGTCTGTCCGACGGCGACTTTGAAGAAGCCAACTTCAGTAAAGTGCTGGTGATTGTTCTGAGGCGCCTGGAAAGTGCGTTTCCAGATCAGGTTGATCTGACATCCTTCGAGCACAATTCGGAGTTTTCCGACACGTTTACAGATCTTTGGAACTGGTTGGTCGATCAAGGCGTCCTGACCGGGCCGCTCTCCAATTGCGCCATGACATTGGTTGGACGCCAATCCTACCAGGCCGCACTTGCAGAGCATCCAAAGGTTGCTGCCGGCTTGCAGGACGAAGGCGACGCGCTCGATCCTATGGAGGCGTCTTTGTTCTTGTTATTGGTGCTCAGAAACCAGCACGAAAGAAGCCGGCGCGACGACCCTGAAGAATAGAATGCGGTTTATTGCTGGGCCTTAGCCCGGTCCACAAGCGCCAGAACCGCCAAGTGAAGCAAATAGGCTTCATGTTTCAGGCCCAGCGCCCGGGCCTCATCGCGCAGAGATCTGGTTGTTTGGACAAGCTGGGCTATGTCACTGGAGTGTTGGGGTTGCGCATCTTCCTGCTCAAGGTCGCCCAAGCGCTGCCGTTCAAAGCTGATCACCGCCATTCTCGCCTCCAACCGTTCCGCCGAATCTCAGTTTACAGCAACGATTTGGCTTGCGATATTGCACTTTTTTGAAGGCTGCATCTGCATTTTTGCAGGCTCGGGGGTTGGGGTATGATTGATTGGGATCTTTGGCACACGATTGAAGAGCTTGGATTTGCCGGCTCTTACTCCGCTGCGGCCAGCCGCCTTAAGGTGAATGCGACCACGGTGAAGCGGCGCAAGGAGCAGATGGAGCGGCTCTTGGGGCGTCAGTTGTTTCAGCGCGAAGCCGGTTATCTGGTGCCGACACCGGCCTGTAAGCAGGCGCTGGACAGTATTCGCGTGGCGGGCCGGCATCTTGAGGCCGCCCGGGCGCAGTTGAGTTCTGAGGTGGAGCACAGCCTCTGGCGCAAAACCACCATCACCTCACTCAATTATATCTGCGACAAGGTGTTGGGGCCGGGAATTGCCAATCTTGCGCCGGATCGCCGTTTGCGCATTGAACTGGTGGGTGGGGATCGGAACCTCACGCTGATCGGCGGCAAGGAAGCCGATATTGCGCTGAGGTTAGGTAATTCCCAATCCAAGGGCGTGGCGGCCTGGCACATCGCGGACATCAAGTACGGCACTTATGTCAGCCGGGCGTTGGATGGGGAGAACGCGCCCTGGGCGACACTCGACCGGGCCCAATCGCACCTGGCGGAGGTCAAGCTCCCCGAGCGTCATGCGGGCACGGCGGGGGTGAGGTATACTGGCACCACATCGACCACGCTGGAAGGCATCGTTGCGTCCGGTGCGGCCAAAGCCATGTTGCCGGCCTTTATCGGCGATCAGAACCCGAGGCTTGAAATGTTGGAACGGCACCCTGTCCTCCACCGGCCCTTGTGGCTGTTGTGGCGTAACGATGTGGCCGACGAGCAGCATTTCGGCGCCGTTATCACGTGGATTGTGGAGGAAACCGCAAAGTGGTTCGAGCCGACCTGGCAGGCGAGGGATCTGCTGGCGAAGTACAAAGATCAGGTGGCGCAGAGGTGACAAGCGGGGATGACGGGGTGAGAGGCGGGAACGACGAACTGTACCGCTCCCCTGCGAAAGCAGGGGTCCATAGCTCACATCGTTCCCTTGGCTCAGAAGGTCCTCGCTTTCGCAAGGACGCGGCAACGCCTCCCCCGCGCCCTTGCGCACGCGAGGGCCCATAGCTCGGAGTTCTTCCTCTTGCTCAAAAGATCTCTGCTTTTGCAGGAACGCGGTACCAGCCGCGTCCTAGAACGACCACTGGCGCGCTTTGGAGACCACGAAATCCCGGAACACGGCCACCCGCTTTGAGGCGCGCATTTCTTCTGCATAGGCGAGATAGGTGTCGAACGCCGGCGGGTCCTGGTCGAGCGGGATCATCACCAGATTGGTGGTCGTGCCCACGATGTAGTCAGGGATCGTGGTGATGCCGAGGCCCATCTGGGCTGCCCGCCGCAGACCGTACACATTGTTGATGGTGAGCACCGGGGTGCGCGGATTGTTGTCCGGCCGGTTGACTTTCAACAGCCAATCGATCTCTGAGAGGTAAGCCGGCGGAACGCCAAAGCCCAAGATCCTGTGCTGGTCCAAATCCGACACAGACTTGGGCATGCCGTGCTCGCGCAGATATTCAGGTGCCGCATAGGCGTGGTTGTGCACCGTGAAAAGCTTGCGCTGGATAATGTCCGGCTCCGTTGGCCGGTGCAGGCGGATGGCGATATCAGCCTCGCGCATGCCAAGATCCAGGTCCCGGTCAGACAGGAGCAACTCCACCGTGATGTCCGGATAAAGATCCAGGAACTCCGGCAGGTGAGGGGTCAGCCAGATCGAACCAACGCCCACAGTGGTGGTCACCTTCAGGGGACCGGTTGGTTTTTCCCGGGAATCCATCAGCCGTGTCTTGGTGGCCGCCAGGCGCGAGAACACATCGTGGGCCGTGCGATACAAGATCTCGCCCTGCTCGGTGAGGATCAGGCCGCGGGCGTGGCGGTGGAACAGCGGCACTTTCAGGTTCTGCTCCAGCCCACTGATCTGCCGGCTCACGGCAGATTGGCTGAGGCCTAAGCTCTCGCCTGCATGGGTGAAGCTGCCGGCTTCGGCAACCTCATGGAACACCCGCAGCTTGTCCCAATCCATCTTTAAGTCTCCTGGCGCGCGATGCGCTATTCGGCTGCCTCGGACTGAACGTCCTGGTGGGCCAGGAACTTCTCAGCCTCCAGGGCCCCCATACAGCCCATGCCGGCGGCGGTGACCGCCTGGCGGAAAATATCGTCCGTCACATCGCCGGCTGCAAACACGCCGGGAATGGATGTTGCGGTGGAATCCGGTTTGGTGACCAGATAGCCGCCCTGCTTGGTTTCGAGCTGCTCGGTGAACAGCTCCGTGGACGGTGCATGGCCAATGGCAATGAAGATGCCATCCACATCCACCTCTTCAACCTCGCCCGTTTGCACGTTGCGCAATTTGGCGCCGGTAACGCCCAGCGGGTTCTCATCGCCGACCACCTCATCAAGCACACTGTTCCAGCGCACGGTGATCTTCTCGTGGTTCAGCAGACGGTGTTGCAGGATCTTTTCTGCCCGCAGCTCATCGCGGCGGTGCACCAGGATCACCTCTGAGGCAAAGTTGGTGAGATAGAGCGCTTCTTCCACGGCCGTGTTGCCCCCGCCCACCACAATCACCTTTTTGCCCCGGTAGAAGAAGCCATCGCAGGTGGCGCAGGCGGAGACGCCGAAGCCTTTGAACTTCTCTTCAGTGTCCATCCCCAGCCATTTGGCCTGGGCGCCGGTGCAGATGATGAGGCTGTCGCAGGTATAGGTGTCGCCGCCATCGCCGGTGAGCGTGAAGGGGCTGCGCGAGAGATCTGCCTTGGCAATGTGGTCCGACACCAGCTTGGTGCCCACATGTTCAGCCTGACCGCGCATCTGCTCCATCAGCCAGGGGCCCTGGATCACGTCTGCAAAGCCGGGATAGTTTTCCACATCCGTGGTGATGGTAAGCTGGCCGCCGGGCTGAATGCCTTCAATGAGGAGCGGCTCCAACATGGCCCGGGCGGCGTAGATCGCCGCGGTGTATCCAGCCGGGCCTGAGCCCAGAACAATGACTTTTGCGTGTGTGTTTGCCATCAGGCGCTCCTTGGGCCCTTGCCCTTACTTCAAGCCTATCTGGTTGAGCATGTAGTCATCGCCTCAAGCGATGTCTACGGGTCTGTTGAGATCTGTCAGCCCTGCCCGCGGGGGTGGACAATACCCGGATTCAGGGTTCTGAGTGAACCCTGACCAAAATCTTGTCCACCGCTGGTGCTAGAGCACAGTGTCCCGCATTCCCGACTTCCATGCCTTTTCCAAACCAACGTCATCCCCGCGCAGGCGGGGATCTAGAGCGGCTGGCCCGAAGCGTGCTGGTCTGGATGCCCGCCTGCGCGGGCATGACGGCAGGGGTTGGGCGGGGTGGGCCCTCGCGTTCGCAAGGGCGCTGCGTGGTCGCGCAATGCTGGGATGCCCCCCGCTACTGCCGGTAGCTGGTATCGATCTTATCCAACTTCCGCAAAAGGGCGGCGAACTCCAACTCTCCGAATCCCGGTCCGGCCTCTTCGCCATCTGTACGCCCGCCGCCTTCGGTAAAGCGGCGCACGTCGGCGCCTGATTTGGCGGCCAGGTTTTCGCCGATCACGTTGAGCGTGCCCGCAGAGCCCGCATCGATCTGCACCTGGCAGGCGTTTTCCAGCCGGTACAGGCGGATGAAGCATTCTGCCACCGTGCGCCCAGTGGTCAGCAGACCGTGGTTGCGCAGAATGAGGGCGCGTTTTCCATCAAGCGAGTTCACAATCCGCTCGCGCTCATCAGGGTAGAGGCTGGGGCCTTCATAGTCGTGATAGGCCAGATCCCCGTGGAACAAGGTGGCGTCCATGGAGATCGGTACAAGGCCCTCCTGGGTCGCGGCCACGGCCATGCCGGCGCGGCTGTGGGTGTGCATCACCACCTGGTTGTCGGCGGAGTGGTTCATGTGAATGGCTGAGTGGATGATGAAGCCCGCTTCATTCACCGTGTGGGACGAGGCGCCGACTTTTTCACCGTCCACATTGATCTTCACCAGATTTGAGGCTGTGATCTCGTCATAGTTCAAACCATACGGGTTGATCAGGAAGTGGTCGTCCGGCCCGGGGACCCGTGCGGTGAGGTGGGCGTAGATCAGCTCGCACCAGCCAAAATGGTCCACCAGCCGGTACGCGGCGGCCAGCTGCACGCGCAATTGCCATTCGGCCTCGCTGACGGCATTGGCGTCGATGTCTTGTACTTGAGCATTGATGTTCATGGCTTGGGTTTCCTTCCACCTGTCGGCCGACAGTGTGCAGAATTCCCGGTCATCCCGCAACAGGCGGGCGCATCAGCTTCGGACAAGTCATGGGAGGGACAGTGAGGCGAAGACCTCAAGAAACGGAATGTGGAATGAGCAAAGTGGATTTTATCCATATCGGGCTGGGCAAATGCATGTCCACACGCCTGCAAGACCATTGGGACCTGGACCCGGGGTACAACTCGCTGTCTGCCCGGGAGATCTCCAATGCCATTGATCATGTGATCAAGGGGTGCTTTCCGCGCACACCCAGTTTTGAAAACGACTTTTCCAGGATCAGGATCAATCCTCCGCCTGTTCAGCCAGGAGTGATCAACGTTTTGACGGCTGAGGACCTGACCTTCTCCTATCTGCAGAATCCTGAGCTGGGCGTGGCCATGGAAACCAAAGATGAAACCGCCTCGCGGCTTCTTGCGCCTATGACCGACAAGGTGTTGATCTTGGTGCGCAATCCCACCGATTGGATCAGATCATGTTATGCACAGCATGTGAAAGAAGGCGGATGTGTGCCGCTTCAGAAGTTCCTGATCACCTATCGTGACGTGGTTTTGGGCAATCTCAATTTAACCCGGCGCGTTGCCCTGTGGTCGAGGTTTGGTGCCGAGGTGGTTATTCTTCCCATCGAACTTGCCCAGCGCGACGATGCGGCCTTTTGGGCGGCTTATGAGAAGAGGCTCGGGGTGAGCCGGCCGTCCAACTGCTCTGAGCGTCTTGATGCGGTTCGCGCAAACGTCACGTCCTATGGTTCGGTTCACGCGCAAAGACGGCTGAACGAAGCGGTGATGCAGCTTGAGAGCATTCTGGCGGTCAGCGATCTTGCGCAAAAGGGCGAGATGGTGACGCTGATGGCAAACGCCCGCAAACACTGTTTCCGCCGCGGGTTCTCCATGGCCAATGACGAGCAGCTTTCGGAGATTTTTGAGACGCTTAACCTGGACTCGGATGAGCGAGAGCTCGGCGAGGTGCTGCTGGATGCGGACTGTCTTGAGGCCATTGAGACGAGCTTCATGGCGGCGCTGCGGGAGGACGCGCACTTTGCGGAGTATGGCTGTCTGGAAGGGTATGCCCAAAGCCAGGACGCGATGGGCGAACCCCCGGCACTGGCGGCTGCCTCATAGGTTGTAGCGGGTTGTATGCCACCAAATAGTATTACTATCCGAACGAACCCAATTTCGCGTAAAGCTCTGAGTTGAAAGCGAAATTCGCGCTATTTGGCCTTGATGGTTGAGTTTGCAATCCGTCTTCGTCATCCCGGAATTTTGCGCAGCAAAATATTCGGGACCCAGAGACCGCTCCGCGCAAAATCCTGGGCCCCTGGGTCCCCGCTTTCGCGGGGATGACGATTCTAAGTAAGGGGATGACGATTCTAAGTAAGTAAGTGTTGGGTGGCCGCGCTAAATCAGCTTCGGCTGATGGCCCACCGGGGGCTGTACCGCCCATTCGTGCTCCAGCAGAAACGCTTTCACATCCAGCCCGCCGCCAAAGCCGGTGAGGGAGTTGTCGGCCCCGATCACCCGGTGGCAGGGAATGATGATGGGCAGCGGGTTAGCTCCATTGGCCGCGCCCACCGCGCGGCTTGCGCCTGGCGGCTTGCCGATGCGCCGGGCCAGATCGCCATAGGAGATTGTCTCGCCATAAGGGATCTCCAAAAGGGCATCCCACACGGCCATCTGAAACGGCGTGCCCTGAGGTTTGAGCGGCACGGTAAACGTTGTGATCTTGCCGTCGAAATAGGCTTGGAGCTCACCGGTGGCCTTAGCGAAGAAGCTGATGTCGGCCTTCTCCCACTCTGGTTCGGGCGCGCGCGCTTTGTGGCCGCGCGGAAAGCTGATCACATGCAGATCGCTCTCATCGCCCGCCAAGAGCAGATCGCCCACCGGGCTCTCCATATAGGCATAGCGCAAAGGGTCCATTGCGGCGCCATGATGCGCCGATGGGGCCGATTGTAAAGCGTTAAGAATGGCCGTCAGGCCGCAGCGCGGGCGGCCGGGTCGGCCTTCATGACGATGTCGGCCCCTTCCTGGGTGATGACCAGGGAGTAGCCGCCCGATTGGGCCAGGCGCATGGTGTAGTAGACCTGCACCAAGCGGGAATCCATGTCGCCTGCATTGGCCGGGTCGGTCATGAAGGTGATGGTCTTTTCCGGCACCTTGGCCGCATCGCCCGAGCAACGCACCTGAAAGGCATCGCCGTTGACCGAAACCGAAAGCTGGCCGCCCCGCGGGATGGAGGTTGAGGCCATGAGCGCCAGATTGAGCAGCAGCTTGACCTGGTTCTTCTCCCGGGTCTCGTGGGGTGCGTTCCATTCAAAGCTGGTTTTGTCGTCGCTGAAGAAGGCGCGGGAGACCTCGCCCGCATCGGCAAGATCCAGATGAGCGCCGGCCGAACCGGCTGCGCCGAAGGCAATGCGGCAGAACTGCAGCTTGGTGGAAGCCTGGCGCGCCGACTTGCGGATCAGGTCCATGGCGATTTCCTGCATGGCTG
>JBCDIP010000116.1:0-7961 GCA_038748855.1 Pseudomonadota bacterium | reverse complement strand
TCAGCCTGAAACACCATAATTGGCTGTTCTCATGATTCCTACATTTTAAATGAACAATGTTCAATTAAAATCTCAAGTGAGAGTTAAGCCCGTGCGTTAATCGGGCGAGAAAGATCAGTTCAACGGAGAGGCAGTGGACGGCTTGTGATGCAGCTTCTGCTTCAGCGCCACAATGCGCTGGTACGCGGCTGTGATGCGTGCCTTCAAGACCGCATTCTCTCCTGCCGCCTTGGTGAGGATTGAGATCACTTTTTCAGGGATACGCAGATCGGGGCTCTTGTCGTTGGCAAAGATCAAGATGTCCGTACCGGCGAAGACGGCCTTCGTGACGGCCTCTTCGAAGCCAAAGCGCTGGGAGATGGCCCGCATCTGCATGTCGTCTGATATGATGACCCCTTCATAACCAAACTGGCTTCGCAAGTGCTGGGTCAGGGCAGCGTGGGACAGCGATGCCGGAAGGTGATCGTCTGAAGCTTGAATGCGCCCGTTGCGGATATGGCCGCTCATGACCATGTCCGCCTGGCCACGCTGAATGAGCGCCCTGTAAGGCGTCAGTTCGCCGGGTTGCCAGGTTTGGGTTACATTCACTTCGGTCCTGTGGCTGTCCGTGTGGCTCGACCCGTGCCCAGGGAAATGCTTCAGTGTGGTGAGGACACCATGCTTACGATGCCCTTCCACAAAGGCCGAGGCATACTTGGTGACGGTTTGAGGGTCATTGGAGAAGCTGCGGCCCAGGCGGCCAATGATCGGATTGTAAGGGTTCACATCCACATCGACCACTGGGCCCAGATTAAGATTGAACCCCCAGGCGCGGAGCCTTCGGGCCAGGTCGCTGTAGGCCTCAAACGCCTGCTCGGTGTCCATAGTGCGGGCAAGATGCCGCGCGGACGGCAGAGAGGTAAATCCCACATCCGGCGTTAAGCGCTGAACATAGCCGCCCTCCTGATCAACCCCGATCAGCGGCGGAAGGGCAGGGCTGCCGGCGTCGGCGAGCGCCGTGTTCATAGCGCTCACGGCACTGCGACTACGTACATTGCGCCCAAGATAGAGAACGCCTGTAACCTTGCCTGCACTCACTTGCGCCACCACTTGGCGAAACCAATTATGGTCCGCGGTGTCCCCGACGAACCCAACCATGATCATCTGGCCAATCATATGGGTCAGCGGCGTGCCTGGCGGGTGATGATCTGTAGCGTGCGCACGTGCGCCTGCAAGGGCCAGGCCCATGGCGACAATCAGAACACTCCATATGCGCATCGCGGAACCTGTGAGCTATAGGTTTCTGGGACGGTAGGTCTGCATGGTTAATCAGAGGTTATGGCAAGACTCTGATCGCGCGCAAATGATGTGACCTGCACAGTTTCTGCACAAACAATGCAGAAGATCTTCAAGCAAGCGCCGTTGGAGGTGCATGCGCTCCCTCTACCCACTTGCGCATGAGCTACGCCAAATCCCTCAGCGCCCCTTTCACGCCTGCGATCTTGCTGGTTCTGGCCGGTATAGCGCTGGCTCTTGATCCTGCCCTCTGGCTGCTCAAGAGCTGGCTTGACCCGGCATATGATTCAGCCGGTTACCTGGTCTTCGCCATCACCGCCGCAATGTTCGCCTGGAGTGCCACCAGCCCGGTGCAGCTAGGCACTGATACGCACCATAAGCAGATCGCGATTGCCCTTCTGCTGCTTTCGGCCGTGGTCAGGTTCATTAGCCAGGTGTTGGCGATCAACACCATTGGCGCGCTTTGCTTGGTCGTGGATGTTTATGCGCTGGCCATCCTAATGCGGTTGCATCAACGCGCACGGCCGCTTTCTCCTTTTTGGCTGGCTGCCGTGTTCACCTTCTCGCTGCCGCTGGAGCGGATCCTCCAGCGCACGATCGGATATGGGCTTCAGCAGATCTCCGCAGACGGTGCCTGCTGGGCGCTCTCCGGATTTTATGACGATCTTGTCTGCCATGGCGTGCGCATCGTCGTGAACGGCGTCGATGTTCTAGTGGACTTGCCCTGCTCTGGCGCACAGACCTTGCTGCTCGGCTTATTGGGTTTCTGCGTCGCCGCTGCCATCTGCCGAGCGCAGGCTCTGATGGTTGCGGTTGGCTTGACGGCCACTCTTGCAGCGGCCGGACTGTCGAACGTAGCGCGCATTGCGGTGCTTGCCGTCGGCATCGCGCAACCCGACACTTTCGGTGGGGTCAACGTTATGGCGCAGCCGTGGCATGATCTCATCGGGTTGGGCGCGCTGCTTCTGGTGTGCGCAGTGCTGGCCATATGGGTGCGTGTGGCATGGCGCCCGACCGACGATACCGCCCAGCACACCCTCTCGCTGCCACTTATCCCTCTGCCGTTCACGGCATGGTCCCGGGCCGGCGCCGCCGCCGTGTTGCTGACAGCGCTTGCCATCGTCGGACTGCCCCGCACGGCCTTGGATGTGTCGGCCCCTGCGGTGGCAAAACAATTGCCGTTGGCGCTGAATGGCCAGCTGAAACAGCCTGTCGCGCTGGCGCCTCGCGAAGTGGCCTTCTTCAAGCAATTCGGTGGTTGGTCAGCCAAAGCCAATTACGGTCCGCACGGCTTGATGTTGGTCAGCACCAGTTCGCCGCTGCGCCACCTGCACGGGCCCGATGAGTGCCTCAGAGGGATGGGCTTTGAGGTTGCATATCTGGGCGCCGTGTTTGAGCCGGTTCCCACAGCCGTTTACCGCGCAACCGCACCCGACGGCACCAAGTACCGGATCGATGTGACCTTCGTCTCAGCCCGCGGCAGCGTGACCACCAATGTGGCCACCGCCGTTTGGAAGTGGCTTCAGGGCGAGGCGGGCACCTGGATGGCCGTTCAACGGATCACGCCAGAGGCGCTGGGCGACAAGGCCCATGCTGAGTTTAACCGCGCGGTAATCGCCGCGCTCGATCTCTCTCCCAACAGGAAAGGAACCCACTGATGAGAAGGTATCTTAGAGGCTGTCTCGCCGTCCTGGCGATTGTTTACGTCCAGCCCTCGACCGCTGCGCCCACGCCTGCGGCACTTGACGACAAGCAGGGCGGCCAGGTGGTGGCGAGCATAAATGGTCGAACCGTGCCGTTCCCCAGCTTGAAGACAGAAGTTACGGGCGACGTGCAAGGCGATCTGGCCTCCATCACTGTGCGGCAGACCTTTGTGAACCCGACCAACGTGCCCATGAATGCGCGGTACCTGTTTCCGCTGAACAAGGACGCCGCCGTTCACGCTATGCAAATGCGGATCGGCGATGAGCTGATCAGCGCAAAAATCGCCAAGCGGGCGAAAGCACGCACCACCTATGAGAAGGCCAAGGCGAAGGGTAAGTCTGCCGCTCTGCTTGAGCAGCATCGCCCTAACATGTTCACCCAGGAAATCGCCAATCTGATGCCCGGCGCGCCGGTGGTGATCACGCTCAAGTACTCTCAGGTGGTGCCACGCATCGACAATGCCTATGAACTCCGCGTGCCGCTGGTGGTTGGTCCGCGCTATATTCCGCAACGGGAGGCTACCGCGCCGAAGACGGTGGCGCACGACGACGAACCGGCCCCTCAAAAGCCTAAGACCACAACGTCTGGCGGCTGGCAATTCGGACCGGTGCCTGCCTATCCGCCGGTTGCCGGGCTGCGCTTACCAACCACTGTGCTCAAGGACCGTGTCTCGCTTAAACTGAAGCTTGCCTCGGGCATCCCGGTGCGCGACATATCAAGCGGCAGCCATAAACTGAGTATGACCGGCGATGAGGGCGAGAAGACCATCTCGCTGGTCGGGGGCAAAACCTTGGACAACCGAGATTTCGTTCTGCGCTACACCCTGGCTGGCGAGCAGCCGCAGGCGGGGCTCCTTGCCCACAAGAGCGGAGGGGAGGGAACGTTCTCGCTCCTCATCGAGCCCCCCAAGGTGCCGCAGGATGCAGACATCACCCGGCGCGAAATGGTCTTTGTGCTCGACACATCGGGCTCCATGAGCGGGCAGCCCATGGCTGCAAGCCGCACCTTCATGCGCCATGCCCTCAAGACGCTGCGCCCAGGGGATGCTTTCCGCATCATCCGCTTTTCCAACAATGCCAGCGAGTTCAGCCCAGCGGCCCTGCCGGCGACACCTCAGAACGTTGCGGCAGGCACAGCATACGTCAATGCCATCACTGCAGGCGGCGGTACGGAAATCCTGAGCGGCTTAAAACGGGCCTACGCCCGGCCGCCGGCGACCAATGTGCTGCGTATTGTGGTGTTCTTGTCCGATGGCTATGTGGGCAACGAGGCAGAGATCTTGAAGCTGGTTGCCGGCTCCGTAGGCAAGGGGCGGTTGTACTCCTTCGGCGTGGGCGCAGCGGTGAACCGCTACCTGGTCTCAGAGATGGCAAGGCTTGGCCGCGGCATCTCCCGCATCATCGACCCCACCATGAACAGCCAGGAAGAAGCGGTAAAGTTCGCCACCCGCCTGGACATGCCCGTTCTCACCGATATCAAGATCAACTGGGGCAGCTTGGCGCCTAAGGAAGTGACCCCGAGCATCTTGCCTGATCTGTTTGCCGGCGATTCCTTGCGCGTCCTTGGCCGCTTCAGCAAAACGGGCAGCCACCAGATCGATATCACGGGCCATGTGAACGGCCGGCGCGTGAAGCTGCCTTTGAAGCTCGATCTGTCCGCCGCCGCGGACGGAACCAGCAACACGATCCCGCTGATCTGGGCACGCTCGCGCATCGCCGATCACATGCGCGAGACCATGATCCCTAAGCGCATCCGGCCCTCTGGTGTGACTGATGCCGAGATCGAGCAGCGTGTGACGAAGCTCGGCCTTGCCCACTCCCTGGTGACCCGGTGGACGTCGTTTGTGGCTGTCTCTGAGAAAGTGGTGAACCCAAACCCGGCAATTTCGCAAGATGCTGATGTGCCGGTTCCCGTGGTGAAGGGCGTGAGCCAAAAGGCCTATCCCGATGGCAACATCCCCATGCGCAAAGCCCAGACCGCCAAGCCAACAGAATTTGCTATGAAACAGCCCGTTGCGGCGCCGTTCTCCGGACCGGTTTTCTCCGGCGGCTCAACACCTGAACCAGAGCATCTTATCGCGCTTCTGGTGCTGATCCTCTCGGTGGGTGGCACCCTGGTGCACCAAGCCCGGAGGCAGTTCTCATGAGTGCCTTGTCCCTGCAACAAGACGGTGCCCCGAAGCGCGGTGCCGTCGACACCGTGGGAATCGGTGGCCTTCAGGCGTATCTAGAAGGCCAATTGTGTGCCTCCTCAAACTGGAAAGCGCGGGTCACCATGGCAAAATCCATCCTCGTGGTTGATGATGACCCCCATATTCTGGAAGTCATCAGCTTTGCCCTCGAGCGGGCGGGCTTTGCCCTGACCGCCGCGAAGGACGGCAAGCAGGCGTTGGAGAAGTTCCAGTCATCAGATCCCGATCTGATCGTGCTCGACATCAGCCTACCGGAAATGGATGGGCTCGATGTCTGCCGGGAGATCCGCAAGACCTCCGCTGTGCCGATCCTCTTCCTGTCTTCGCGCGATGAGGAGATCGACCGGATCATCGGGCTCGAAATCGGCGGCGATGACTACGTCTCCAAGCCGTTCAGCCCCCGCGAGCTGGTGGCCCGCATCAAGGCGATCTTGAAGCGCACTGTCCCGGTAGAGCAGGTCGAAGAGCCGGACACCCTCAAAGTCGGCGGTGTCAGCCTGTGGCCGGACCAGCACCGTGTGGAGTTCTCTGGCATGCAGGTTGATCTGACCGCGACCGAGTTCCAGATGGTGCGCGCCTTCCTGCGCCGGCCGCAGATCGTGCGTGACCGCAATGCCATAATTGATGCCGCCTATGCCGATAACATCCACGTCTCCGACCGCACGGTGGACAGCCACATCCGGCATATCCGCCTCAAATTCCAGGAGGCCGGGTGTGCCAGTATCATCGAGACCGTCCACGGTGTGGGCTACAAACTCGGCACATGCACCTAAGCGAGGGGCCAGGTGACGCCAACGGTTAAGCAGAAATACCGCCCCAGCGTTGCGCTGATCCTGATTGCCGTGAACCTGACAATCTTGGCGCTGCCTTTGGGCAGCGTCTTGTTCTTCCGGATCTATGAAGGCCGACTGGTCCACGAAACCGAGGCGGAGCTCATCTCCCAGGCTGCTGTCATTGCTGCGGCCTACAAGCAAGCCCTGGATCGGCGCCTCAACGAAGGCGCTGAGATCTATGGGCGCGCGCTTGGCGCAGAGGCTACGAAGGATGCGCTTAAGCGCTACGAACCTGTGACGCCCACGATCGATCTGGCGTCCGATGATCTTCTGCCGCCCCGTCCGGAGCCGAAAACCGGCACCTCCAAAGCATCGATCGAGAGCTTGGATGCGGGCCTCGACGTGAGCCAGATCTTCTTCGATGCCCGGCGCACCACCCTGGCCGGCATGGTGCTGTTGGACCACGAGGGCACGGTGATCGGCGGCAACCAATCCATCGGCCTCTCGTTCGCCCACGTGCCCGAGGTGCAAGGTGCCATGAGCGGGGTCTACACCAGCGTGATCCGCGAGCGCATTTCCGATGAGCCGCCGCCGTCCTATGCCTCCATCAGCCGGGGCACGGGCATCCGCATCTTTGCGGCCTTCCCCGTCAAAGCGGGCAAACGCCTGTGGGGCGTGGTCTACATGTCCCGCACGCCTAACAACATCCTCAAACACCTTTACGCGTTCCGGAACCGCGCCTTCCTGGTGGCCCTGTTCGTTCTCGCCATCACATTGCTCATCGCTTGGGTCACCACACGCACCTTGCGTGGGCCGATCACGGCGCTTTCCAGGCAGGCCCAAGGTTTGGCGGCCACGAAGGGCGGAACCCTTCAGCCTCTGGCCCACTACGGAACCAGCGAGCTGGCCGCCCTCGGCCAGAGCTTCCTGGACATGGCCGATGCGCTGGAGAAGCGCAGCACCTATATCCGCGACTTCGCCACACACGTCTCCCATGAATTCAAAACCCCGCTCACCTCTATCCGGGGCTCTGCAGAACTGCTGGGCGAGCACCTAGAGGAGATGAAACCCGAAGAGCGGGCCCGGTTCTTGGGCAACATCGATAAGGACGCCGCCCGCCTGAAGGCGCTGGTGGACCGGCTCTTGGAGCTGGCCAAGTCAGACAATCTGGTGCCTCTGTTCGACGACACCGTGGACCTCACCGCGGCCCTGGAGACCATCGCCAGCGGCTATGGCCAGGTGCGCATCGAAAGCCAGGGCCCTGCCACGGCCCAGATCTCAGAAGAGAGCTTGGGTATCATCGCTTCCAACCTGATCGAGAACGCGCTCGGCGCCGGGGCTTCTGAGATTGTTTTGACAATCGTTGAAAGATCGAAGACTTGCGAAATAACCTTTAAAGACAATGGCTCAGGCATTTCCCCGGGGAACCGGGACAAGATCTACGAGGCCTTCTTCACCACCAAGCGTGAGACCGGCGGGACCGGTCTTGGCCTTGGTATTGTGCGCTCGCTGGTGGAAGCGCACGGTGGAACCATTGCGCTCCTGGAAGCCACCGAAGGGGCAGCCTTCAAGGTCACACTGCCTGCCGTCAGCGGCTAGTTGTCCAGGAAGCTCCGGAGCTTGCGGCTGCGACTTGGGTGCTTCAGCTTGCGCAGCGCCTTCGCCTCAATCTGACGGATCCGCTCGCGGGTCACTGAGAATTGCTGACCAACCTCTTCAAGCGTGTGGTCGGTGTTCATGCCGATACCAAAGCGCATCCGCAAAACCCGCTCCTCACGAGGCGTCAGGGAAGCCAGAACCCGGGTCGTGGTTTCGCGCAGGTTCGACTGAATGGCCGCGTCGATCGGCAGAATGGCGTTCTTGTCCTCAATGAAATCGCCCAGGTGGCTGTCTTCCTCATCGCCAATCGGCGTTTCAAGGCTGATCGGCTCCTTGGCGATCTTCATCACCTTGCGCACTTTCTCCAAAGGCATGCCCAGCTTCTCAGCCAGCTCTTCAGGCGTCGGCTCGCGGCCGAT
>JBCDIP010000115.1:0-7964 GCA_038748855.1 Pseudomonadota bacterium | reverse complement strand
GGTCCAGCAGCACAACGTCGCTGAAGAGAAACGTCAAAATCCCATCCATAGAAGTGCCCTCCTCCAAATGATGGATCGGCCAAATCGGGCCGCCGGAGCGGCCTCGTTGGGACGCCATGCAGGACTTGGGCCAGTTGAAAAACGGGAGATTTCGCGGCTTGCGCGAATAAGCTTCACGCAAGCAACGCACTTTAGGGAGAAATCAGACGAGGGCTGGGGAAAGGCGCGGCGCCGGGAGCGCAACTGATTTGAACCAATGTTTGCCAGTATCAGACACTTTCAGAGCAATTCAAACCCGTTTGGACGATCCAAACCTGCCTGCCGCCGTGCGCGAAAACGTGGAACAGCACTTTCAGCACCTGATCAGCCTTGCCCACAACCTGAAACAGCTTGGTGTGGACCAGGAGGAGATCAACCATCACATGGCTGAAATCTACGGAAAATACGAGCTCGCCCTGGAAACCAATCTCGCCAGGATCAAGGACATCGAAGGGGCCTTGGTGGTCACAGACGATGAGGAGACCTCCTGATGGCGACCGCCAAAGCCCGCTCATAAGCCCGGAGACCGGAAAGATACATGACAGATAAGCCCAAATCCGCCGAGGCCAAGCGCCTGGCCACTCTCAAAGAGTATGACGTGCTGGACACTCCGCCCGAGGAGGCGTTTGACCGCATCACGCGGCTCGCCCAGTCGGCGCTGCGCATGCCCATCTCGCTGATTTCGCTCATCGACGAGAACCGCCAGTGGTTCAAGTCGCGCCAGGGGCTCAACACGCCGGAGACCTCGCGGGAGGTTTCGTTCTGCGCCCACGCCATTCAGCGCGATCCGCCGTTCCTGGTGCCCAACGCCCTGTTGGACGAGCGCTTCTGCAACAACCCGCTGGTGGTGGGCGAGCCTCACATCCGGTTCTATGCCGGGGTGCCGCTGAAAATGAAGGACGGCTCGAACATCGGCACCTTGTGCGTGATCGACACCAAGCCGGCCGAACTCACCGAGACGGAGATGTCCATTCTGTCTGATCTCGCCCGCCTGGTGGTGGACGAGCTTGAGCTGCGCCAGCTGGCCACGACCGACAGTCTGACCGGAGCTCTGACCCGGCGCTCCTTTGAGAAGGACCTGGACGCGGAGCTTGAGCGCGCCAAGCGCTACAAACACAACGCCGCTCTCATTCTTCTGGATGTGGACCACCTGGCCGGTGTGAACGAAACCTTCGGCCATGGGGCGGGCGATGCGGTGCTCCGCAAGGTGGCGGCCATTTCCAAGCAGGCCCTGCGCACCGTGGATGTGTTCGGCCGGATCGACGGAGACAAATTCGCCATCCTCTTGCCTGAGACCGGCAAGGACGGCGCCCTCAACGTGGTGGAGCGCCTGCACCAGGAAATCAAGAGTTCACCGGCCGCACAGGACAATTCCCTCATCGCCACCACCGCCAGCTTCGGCGTGACGGTGATCGCCGAAACCGACCGCACCGGCCACGGCATGATGAAGCGCGCAGGCGATGCCCTGCGCCAGGCCAAATCGGCCGGGGTGGCGAAGATCATCTTCAAAGACGCCGACGACAGCTTGTCGGAGGTGGCATGAGTGCCCTGATGCGTGAGTGACGATACCGGGAGAAATCCTTTTACGAACAACAGATTGTGGATAGATCAATGTCAGCAACCGCCGCACAACCCCAAGCGCAGCCTGCACCGTCTCAGAAATCGCCTCCGCGGGTGAAGGACTACGAGACCACCATGAAGCTGGCCATCACGGCCCTCGACCTGGTGCGCAGTCACTTAACGCCGCCGAACCCGAAAACCTTCGAGTTCTGGTACAACTATGCCGACGGCAACAACCAGGAACTCAGGGCCGAAGTGGACGCGATGCTCAAGCAGGGGCCCGGCAAATTGAGCCCCTATGACATCGAGCAATTCTACGACCAGTTCATTGCCGGCGCCGGCGAGAAGGATGCTGAGCGGGCCGCCAGCCAGGGCTTAGGCGAAGAGCTCAAGGCCGTGCAGGATGTGCTGCGCAATTATGTGGAGCACTCCAAGACCTTCGGCGACACGCTGTCTGTGTCCATGGGCGAGCTGACGCCGGATGCCTCGGCCCAGCAGATTGCCAAGACCGTGCAGTGCCTCATCGGCGAGAACCAGCGCATGGAGCGCGAGACCAGCGAGCTGCGCACCTCGGTTGAACATTCCCAAGAGCAGGTGAAGCTTTTGGAATCCCGCCTGGAGAAGGCCAAGGACGTGAGCCTCTATGATCCGCTCACCCAGCTGCGCAACCGGCGCTATTATGACCAGGAGCTGCCCAAGCTGATCATCAAGGCCGCGCTGGATGAAAAGCCGCTCTGCCTGGCGGTGGCGGACATTGACCACTTCAAGCGCGTGAACGACACGTTCGGCCACCAGATCGGGGATGGCATTTTGAAGCTGTTTGCCGATCTGCTGATGAAGAACATCAAGGGCCGCGATCTGGTGGTGCGCTACGGGGGCGAGGAATTTGTGATCCTGCTGCCGGAGACCCAGCTTGATGATGCGATCGTTCTGTTAGAGCAAATCCGCACCAAGCTTCAGGGCCTGAGCCTCTCGGTCCGCACCACGGGCCAGAAGGTGGGCAACGTGACCTCTTCGTTCGGGGTGGTGCAGCTGAAGCCTGATGAGGACAAGAACTCGCTGTTTGAGCGGGCCGACCAGCTGCTCTACCGGGCCAAGGAAGAGGGGCGGAACCGGATTATCTCCGAGGCCATGTAGCGATCCTCCCACGCCCCCGTCCTCCCCATTTCTCCCCTCCGTCATGCCCGCGAAGGCGGGGATCCAGGCAACACGCTTAGAGCTTGCGGCTCGAGATCCCCGCCTTCGCGGGGATGACGAGGTGGGCGCGAGGATGACGATTAGAGGGCGGGGATGACGATTAGAGGGCGAGGATGACGCTAAGAGTCGTGGCGCGAAAAATGTACAAACTCAAAAAACTCCCTCAAATGGTGGCGTGACCGCGTACCACTCGATTAGGTTGTAACTCTTTGATTCTTCAGCCAGTTCAAAAAAATTCAAAAAAATAGGAATTTTATGCTTGACAGCGTGACGCTGTTATGGCCATATCCCCCTACGCTGGCAACAGTTGGGCTCGGAACTCCGGGCCTTTTTTCATGTCTACTCCCCGAAATCACCGCTCCTTTGCCTTGGCCCTTGCGGGCGAATGGGCTTAACTCTTGCGAACCCACCCTTTGCGCAAACTTTAGGAGGCGCCCCATGGCTGTTCGCATTGAAAAAGAAGGTCCCGTCTGGACCATCATCCACGCCCGTCCGCAGGCCCGCAATGGCATGGACCCGGTGTCGGCCCAAGCCTTGTGTGATGCCTTTGTGGAATTTGAGGCTGATGATGAGGCTTATGTGGCCGTGTTCTGGGGGGAGGGCGGTGCGTTTTGTGCCGGTTGGGACTTGAAATATGCCGCCTCGCTGGGCGATCCGGAGAAGTGGCAAAAGGAGATGATTGAGGAGTTGGCCTTCCCGCCGGGCGCCAACCCTGCGCCGCGGGGGCCGCTGGGCCCTTCGCGGCTGGAACTCACCAAGCCGGTCATTGGTGCCATCGAGGGCCCGGCCGTAGCCGGCGGCATGGAGCTTGCCCTGTGGTGTGATGTGCGCGTCATGGCGGAGAGCGCTTATCTCGGCGTTTATTGCCGGCGTTGGGGCATCACGCTGATGGATGGCGGCACGGTGCGCCTGCCGCGGCTGGTGGGCCAGGGCAAGGCGCTGGAGATCGCCATGACAGGGCGCAAGGTTCCGGCGGAGGAATGTTACCGTATTGGCTTGTGCGAAAAGGTTGTGCCCCATGGCGGCGCGCGCGAGGCGGCGGAGGCTATGGCCCACGAGATTGCGCGCTTCCCCCAAGAGGCGGTGCGGGCCGACCGGGCATCGATCATTGAGACCCGCGGCATGCCGGTGCGCGATGCCTTGCGCCATGAGTGGGCGAACGGGCTCAACGCCATCCTGAAGGAGGGCATAGACGGCGCGGCCCGCTTTGCCGGAGGCGCGGGGCGGCATGGGAGTTTTGAGGATATTTGACCCACCCCGCGTCCTTGCGAAAGCGAGGACCTTCTGAGCCAAGGGTAAGGACCCAGCTATGGGCCCTCGCGTGCGCAAGGGTGCTGGGTGGGTTGAAGCGCCCTCACGCGCTCTTCTTGATTTCCACCTGGTGCGGGTAGGGGATCGAGATGCCGTCCTTGTCGAAGGCCTCCTTCACCGCCTTGGTCATGTGGAACTTCAACTCCCAATAATCGGCCGCCGCGCACCACAGCCTGACGCCCAGATCCACTGAGCTGTCGCCCAGATTGACCACGCGCACCCAGGGCTCCGGATCGCTGTGGACCCGCTCATCGGCCTCCGCCAGTTTGAGGATCACAGCCATGGCCTTGTCGGCATCATCGCCATAATCGATGCCGAAGCTGAGATCGAGCCGCCTGGTGTCGTGGGCCGAATAGTTGGTGATGATCGCTCCCCATGCCTGGCCGTTGGGAATGATGATCTGCACATTGTCCGGCGTCACCAGTTCGGTGACGAAGAGATTGAGATCGGCCACAGTGCCCGACGTGCCGCCAATGTCCACGAACTGGCCCAGCTTATAGGGCCGGAACACAATCAACATAACGCCGGCGGCGATGTTGCTGAGCGTGCCCTGTAAGGCAAGGCCGATGGCCAGCGTGGTGGCGCCCAGGACCGCAACAAGGCTGGTGGCCTCAATGCCGAACAGCCCGAGGACGGCGATCAGCACAACGGTGAGGATCACCCACTTCAGGATCGAGGCGACGAACGAGCCGATGGTGTCGTCAATGTTGGGATTGCTGGTCACCCGCCGCCGGGCCCATGCGCTCATGGCGTTGGCGACGATCCAGCCGACGATGAGAACAATGAGCGCCTTGCCGGCGTTCACGATGAGCGATCCATAACTGCCAAACTGTTCGGCGAGAGCGTCCATGATGCGATGTCTCCTGTGGCGGTGCCTGTGAGGGACGACTATGCCAGCAGTGCTTTGGTTTGGCATCGGGCGCGGCGGGATATCCACGGGTTACTTGGGGTAATTGCGTCCCTGCTTACATCATCCCCCGGCCCTCGGTCGTGATCCCCGCCTCTCTCCGTCATCCCCGCGCAGGCGGGGATCCAGAGCCGCGGGCTCTCAGCGTGTTGCCCCCGGGGTCCCCGCCTGCGCGGGGATGACGGAGGTTGTGTTCCCCCGCGTCCTTGCGAACGCGAGGACCTTCTCAGCACTTGGGGAGATCGAGCTATGGACCCCTGCTTTCGCAGGGGAGCGGGAGAACGGATGCGCAGTCGCTCCCGCACGCTCCGAGCGCTAGGTGCCCGGAGGACAAATCTGGTTCAACAGATCCAAGGCCTTGGTGACGCCGCGCAAACTGAACTGATCTTTATAGGTGTTGCCGGACCTGGACTTGCCGGTCAGGGTCAACCTGCTGCCTGCCTTCATGGCCTCGATAAATGCAGGCTCGCCCTTTTGGTCGTACAAGAAAGCGGAATCTTCGTGGGCGAAGAACTGGAATTTCTTGTCATCAATCTCAACAGAGACAAGGTCGCCGTTCCGAAGCAGGGTGCCGAAAATCGCAGATGGTTCACGGACGGCGTCCTTTTTGCTTCGGTGGAGCGAAGTCCTGACGAGGAAAGAGATGTCATCCTGCTTGCGCTCTCGGCCGCGCGGCGAGGACCTGGAGGGCCTAGTGTAAATGTAGCAGACAACCGCGTCATCCTGGTCAAAATGCACCACGCCCCAATTGCCACGCCGCCCAACGGTTTTCGGACTGCGGCTGCCGGCGCGTGGCAGCACACGTTCTTTTGTGGGGATCTGAAGGGCGGCGATCTCGCGCTCTTTATTGCGCTCCAGTTCTAAGATGCGCGCGCGGGCCATGTTGGCATACATGCTGGACGAGTATGTTGAGACAAAGTTCTCCAATGTAGGGACGGATGTGCTGTTCCATATGCGTTGCCAAGCCGTGCGGGCCTCAGCCTGAATGCGGGAGGCCTCTTCAGTTTTCTTCGTCTTGACCTTGGCCTTGTTGTTCACCGATGCTTGCTTCTTTCTACGCTCCGCTTCTGTGGCTGCTTCTTGGGATTTCAGACGCTCAAGACGGCTCTTGGCCAAGGCTTCGAACGTGCCGCCGGGAAAGCTTTCCAGATAGGCCTCAAAGTCTGAAGCCACGGTGCTGGATTTGATGCTGTCCCAGAACACCACCTCGCGGTCCCGCGCCGGGCTGGCGGGTGTGGTTTGCAGCGACGGGGTGCTCACCGCATCAGGCGGCGCAAGGTAGATCGCGTCTCCGCCCAACGAGCCATAGGTGAACGGTTCCTGGCGCCGGCCCGTGGCGGCCAAAACGTCGTCGCGTACCCGGCCGAACATGAGGCGCACATCAAGGCCCGGGGTTGTGAGATGCTTGATCAGGGCGGCCGCATAGGGGCTGTTGGCGCCTGTGCCATCATCGGCCAGAGTGCCCTCCTTGGCCGCATAGGCCACCAGCGTGTCGCTGCCGGCCGGGTTCACACGAGCAAGGCCGCGCCCCACCGACCGGGTGGTGCCGGTTGATGCCATGGTCTGCTTAAACGGATTGTTGCGGCAGGCATCTAGGATCACCAGTTTCAGGGCGCCGGCGCGGTTGAGTGCGCTGAGCAGCTTGGACAGCTCGACCGCCTCAAACTCCACATCGTCCACGTGGGCAAGGCCGGCATCCACGGGGATGACATAGTTGGTGCCGCTCACCTCAATGCCGTGGCCGGCAAAGTAGATCAGCGCCACGTCGGCCCCGGCCGCCTGACGGGAAAACTGACCAAGGGTACGCCGGAGCTGCGTGTAGGTTTGGTCCAGCTTCAAAGTGACCTGGTCAAAGCCAATCGTGGTGAGCGTTTCGGCGAGCTTGCGAGCATCGTTCTGGGGGTTTTTAAGCTTTGATGTTTTCTCGTAGGCCGAATTGCCGATCACCAGCGCCACACGCTTTGCCGCTTCGGCGGTAACGCCCGACATCGCCAGAAGCAGACAGATAAGGAGAGCACGAAGACATGCGTTGGACACAAGACCACCCCAGCCAGATGTTTGCCCCCGAAAGGGGATACTAGATCATATTCGCCCCTCCGTCATCCCCGCGTCCTTGCGCAAGCGAGGACCTTCTCAGCAACGGGAAAGAAACGAGCTATAGGCCCTCGCATTCGCAAGGGCTCGGAAATCACTACGAAAGGAAACCATCATGAAAAAGTTCTCCCCTCCCTTCTGGGCCGCCGTCAAAGCCGATTATTGCAGCGGCGCCCGATCTATCGGTGAGATTGCCACCTATTATGGTGTCACCGAAGACACAGTGCGCAAGCACCGCAAGGCGGGTGGCTGGACCGTGACCGACACGCCCCTGCCGCCCATCGCGCTCACTCTGCCTAGCCGAGAGCCGCCAGACGGTGCGGCTGCAAGCCTTGCGCCCCGCCTCACCAAGCTTCTGGAACGCACGGTTGCGGAGATCGAACTGGCGGCCGGGGAAACCGAGACCGTCACCACCTCCATGGACCGGGCGCGCGATGTGCGCACGCTTGCCACCGTTATGCGATTGTTGAGCGACCTGAGCTCTCCGCAAGGCGAGGCCGGCGCATCGGATGCCCCAACAGAAAGCGAACAGAATGACCTACTCCTCCGTCAAGAAATTGCGCAGCGCCTTGAACGGCTCAGAGAAGCTGGACGCCTCGCATGAACTTCTGAACCTCTCCGGCGGCGCGCTCAAAGCGTTCAACGCCAAATGGGGCTCTTACGCCCGCAAGGATCAGATGGCGCCCGAGGGCGACTGGCGCGTCTGGCTGTTCCTCGGCGGGCGGGGCGCAGGCAAGACCCGGGCGGGGGCGGAATGGGTGCGCGCCCGGGCGCTGGGTGAGTGGCCGGAGGGCGCACCGCCCGCCCGGCGCATTGCCCTGGTGGGGCCCACCTTGCACGATGTGCGTCAGGTGAT